>MENE01000150.1:1675-4307 GCA_001769005.1 Bacteroidetes bacterium GWA2_31_9b
AACTAAAGCTGCACTTCGGCAATTTCCAATAACACCATAATTTAAATTATTCATATAAAATGACTAGCTATTAAAACAATATTTTTTTCTTGACTAAATACTATTAAAGATGTTTATAAAGTTTCTATCTAAAACATACATTTTGTAAATTTGTTTTATACTATAATTAAGATTACAAATTAATTAAAAGAGTTATATTTTCCTAAACCAAGTTTTATGGGCAATATAATAACAGCTGAATTGATAGAAAAATTCCGAAAGGCAAATTATAAGTTGATTTTGCTTGATTATGATGGTACCTTAGTTGATTTCTTCCCTTTTCCCGAGAAAGCAAAGCCATCTGAAAAATTGTTAGATATTTTAAATAAATTAATTACTAAACCAAAAACAAATGTTGTTATAATTACAGGCAGAGCTCATAAGGATATTGATAATTTCTTAGGTCATCTTCCAATAAACATTATTGCTGAACATGGTGGAATGTTGAAAATAAATAGAATATGGAAAAAACATACAATTGATAACAATTTATGGAAAGATAAAGTCTTACCCATTTTTAATCAAATTACTTTAGCTTGTCCAAATTCATTTATCGAGGAAAAACAATTTTCGTTAGCATGGCATTACAGAAATGCCGAATCAGGTTATGCCTATTCAAGAAAACTTATTGGTTTACTCGAAAATTTTATTAGCACAACTACATTAAAAATTTTAGATGGAAATAAAGTAGTAGAAATATTGAGTAATGACCTAGGCAAAGGAAAAGCAGTTGAAAACTTACTAAAACAAAATAAGTATGATTTTATTTTATCAATTGGCGACGACAAAACCGATGAAGAAATGTTTGAGTTTCTTTTAGATAATCCTACAGCAGTTACAATTAAAGTAGGAAAAGGAAACACTTTGGCAAAATTCAAACTTGATAATGTAGATAATGTCAATACTTTATTAAAACAATTACTAAAATGAGATTAAATATTGCACTTATACTTTCCATTATCATTGCTGTTGGAATGGTAGCATTAGGCTTTACTTATTATCAGATATCACATGAAAGAAGCAAACTAAATAGTGAGTTGGAAATAAGAACTGCTGATATTGCAGAAAGGTTGGTAAGTGATAATCTTATTTTAAAAATCACTAACAATCCTGTTGATTTTAAGTATTTTATTGATAGTATTAGTAATAGATACAATTTAATGGGTTTTGCGATTTATTACGGTAATGATAGTATATTAAATACCAATTTTTCTAATGATTTAATAAATAGTTCATTAGACTTTATTACTCAATCAATAATTTCAGATACATGCATTGGAAACTACATTACGTTAAATGGTAATGATGTTTATCAATATATAAAGCCAACATTAACAGAAAATTATACATCTAAAGCAATAATTCTATATACAGATGCAGAATATATTAATAACATACTCAGTAAAATTTGGTTTAGGAATTTTATTCGTTGGTTTATTCAGGCATTGCTAGTATCTCTTGTAACAGTAATGGTAATACGTTGGGGATTTATTAGTCCCGTAAATAAAATAGTGGATTGGGTAAAAGCAGCACGATTTGGAAATATTGAGCAATTAAAGCAAAAACCTCCGGCTGAATTTCTTGCACCATTGCATAAGGAGATTGTGTCCATCGCAAAAGCGATGCAAGATGCTAAAGCGTCTGCAGAAGAAGAAGCGCGACTAAGAACAAAAGCTGAAACCATATGGACACCTGAAAGGCTAAAGGTGGAAATGGAAAATCTGTTACAAAATAAAAAGTTTATTGTTATTTCAAATCGTGAACCATATATGCATATTCACGAAGGCAAACAAATAAAATGCATTGTTCCTGCCAGCGGAATGATAACAGCAATGGAACCAATTATAAAAGCATGTGGGGGGCTATGGATAGCATCAGGATCAGGAGATGCTGATAAAGAAACTGTTGATAAAAATGGTAAGATTCAGGTTCCACCTGAAGATCCTAAATATACGTTGAAAAGATTATGGCTTACAAAAGAGGAAGAAATTCATTACTACTATGGATTTTCAAATGAAGGACTCTGGCCGCTATGTCATATTGCTCATACACGCCCTACATTCAGAACTGAAGATTGGAAATATTACAAGAAAGTAAATGAGGATTTTGCCAAAGCTGTATTGGATGAAATTAATGATGAAGAACAACCTTTTATTTTAATACAAGACTATCATTTTGCTCTTTTACCCGAATTGATTAAAAAAGAAAAACCCAATGCTAAAATTGCCATATTTTGGCATATCCCATGGCCAAATCCCGAATCATTTGGAATCTGTCCGTGGCAAAGAGAAATATTACTTGGAATGCTTGGTGCAGATTTAATCGGATTTCATACTCAATATCATTGCAATCATTTCCTTGAAACAGTTAGTAATGCAATAGAGTCAAGAGTTCAGTGGGATAATTTCTCAGTAAAAATTAGGGGTCATAAAACGTTTATCAAACCTTTTCCGATAAGCATTGCTTTTACACAAAAAGATTTTGAAAATAATTCACCAAAAACAGACACGTCGCATTTGCTTGATGACTACGGCATTTCAGCACAATTTATTGGGATTGGTGTTGACAGGATTGATTATACAAAAGGTATAAT
>MENE01000150.1:4416-17312 GCA_001769005.1 Bacteroidetes bacterium GWA2_31_9b
TCTGATATTGTGAGTTTAGTTGAAAACGAAGCGAACAGAATTAACTTGCGATTTAAATCGAAAAACTGGAAAGCAATACTCTTATTGAAAAGGCATCATAGCCACGAAGAAATATTTCCTTTTTATTCTTCGGCAAATTTTTGCATGGTTACATCATTGCACGATGGAATGAACCTAGTAGCTAAAGAATTTGTAGCTTCACGAAATCATGATGATGGTACTCTTATACTAAGTCGTTTTGCTGGTGCATCTCAGGAACTTCAAGGAGCAATAATTGTAAATCCGTATGATATTGAAAAATCAGCAGACGCTATTAAATTAGCATTAGAGATGACAAAAGAAGAACAACATTTCAGAATGAGACAAATGCGACAGGTAATTGTTAAAAATAACATTTATTCATGGGCAGCATCCATCTTGAGAACCATGGTAAATATTCATAATTAAATACAAGACAAAAGTAAATGCTATGTACTTTTAGAAAATCAAACCAAATGCAATCATATAACTGTAAGGTAATAGTAAGCAGTTTTATATTTTAAAAAATATCCAGATTTTAGAATGATGTATTGGTTTGATTAATGAGCGTAAGTTTCTCCTCATTATTTTTGATACAATGTTATGGGCAGTGTTTCTTGTAATTCTGTTTTCTATATTTGTCAAAACGATACTTGTTTTTTTGGATTAATTGGTCAATATATTTTGATTCTTCTGTCTTATTATTATAGTCAAGAGCCAATTTTAATGATGGTAAATTCACAGTATATAATTCTAATTTCTCCCATCGCAAAAGATTGTAAAGATATTCTGCACTTATTTTTCCAATTATTAAATTCATTAAGTTTCTATCAATGTTACATAAAACTGGAAAGAAGTGAATAAATACCTGTTCACCAGTCTTGTTAATTGTAGACAATATTTTTAAAGCAATTGCTTCTGTATCTGATTTTCTAATAATATTTGAAAACCGTTTAAAGTCGATTTCTGTTAATTTATCTATTGTTGTTGCAAATTGCTGATAAGTGTAATCTGATTTTGCAAATAATTCTTGATAAAATGAATCAGATAATAAATTTAAAACATCAATAGTTTTTTGTTTGTTTATTTTTATAAGATTACTTGAAGCTTCGCCTACCATTTGAAAGTCAGCTTGTTCAAATTTTAACTTTAAAAATTCATTTGTTAAGCGATTATAGAGTTGGAAAGAAAGATAATTATTGGACAAATTTATCTCTCTTAATCCATTTTGAATAGATGCTAGATTTAACTTTTCTGTCTTTTTTGAAAGAGCATCAAAGTCTAATGTTTCACAAATTCTGAAAGTTTTGTTTTTGTCAAGTTTTGTAAACAAGTTAATGGCAATTCCAATTTGATTGAAATTTTCCTTCTCGATTCTTTCTTTAATCGAATTGTCATTTATTTTAAGAAAAAGTTGTTTTGAAATCTTTTCTGACAACTCACTTAGATTGTTAAGAAAAAAAGCAACTTCCTTAATACTTTCTCTATTTAGTTTCTCAACAATTTTTTCTTCTTCATTTCTAATTATGTCAATTGCAGATTCTTTTGAAGCCGTTTTAATTTTAATTATCAAAGAACGCAAGTCAAACTTTTCAATTGATTTTGGGTCATATTTTATTGTCCGAGATTTTTTAATGTCTTGGATTTTATCAGAACTTATAGCACCAAGCTCTCCTAAAGCTGAATATATATCACCATCTTTTGAATTTTCAAGTTTTTGTGAAATAATTTCATTTGGAACACTGTCTAATATTGCTTTGGTTCTTATGCTATCAATTACGTTTAAATTTGATAAAGCATTTGAAATATGTTGAATTGGTGCTGATTTAATTTTATTTAAAAAGAAATTATCCTTGTCGATTTCTGAGTATAAATATTTCGCTTCTTCCCAGCTAATATTAGAGTAAATATTCTTTAAAACTCTTGATACACCATCTATTCGTAGTTTTCCTAAATATCCTTTTTTTTCTTCATAGTCTTTTATACTGTCAAAATGATAAAAGCTATTACGTTCAAGAATTATTTCTAATGATTCTTTTATGGTTTCTTTTTCCTTTTCATCAAGTATAGTTGTAGAACTTAGTTCTTCCCCGAATTGAGCAATATACTTATCAAATTCATCTTGCTTGTTCCGAGAGTTTTCTATTATATCTAAAGCAGAAATGCTTTCACTTACACTTTGATAAAACTTAAAAATGAGATATTCAAATGAATCAATGGGCACAAAATATGAATTATCAAATTCTGATATGAAAGCCTTTGCACGCCAGTTTAATTTGTTAAAGTCACGACCACACCAATATAAGCCAAAATTATGTTTGCATTTAAGTTTTGTTAATGCATCCATAATAGAAATGTCAGCACCATTATAACCTACAATAATAATGTCTAATGTATTTAATGCTTCACTTAGTTTGACTTCCATATTTTCCCACAAATTACTTGTTTCAGGAATTGTGTTTTTGATGTTTTCAAACAAAAAGTCTCCGTGCAGTTTTATAATGTTTGGTCTATGACTTAATACATTAATATATTTTGCAATTTCATTATGTGCATAAACTCTTGGTTTCTTGCTTGAATACTTTACTAGCGAATCATTTATTAGGTCGTCAAAATTTGTTGTGAAAATATTTGAAAATAGATTTACTTCACTTGCAATTAAATGACTCAATAACAAATAAGCTCCTTTGGGTTCAGATTTATCAATTAAAAATTCAATAAATTTCTGTCTATCTCTTGGACTTTCTGAAAATTGATTGAACCAAAAACCATATAAGTTGTCATTAAAAATGTCATCAAGATGTTCTTGAAAAACCTGGTCGTCTGTTTTATTTTTTCTTAAAAACGGTGGGATTGAATTTAAGTAAAAATCTTTTTCACTTAAAATATATTCTTTTAGTTTTAGTTCTTGCTCAAGCGTCTTTTGTTCAAAAATGTCTCTATTCGTTTCAAAGAAATCTTCATTAAATTCAAAATGACCTGTTTTAAAAGTGTTTCCCTTGGGGTAATTATCAAGAAACCACAATTTTTTAAGTATTGAAATTACTTCAAACCCTGTTGGTATGCCAGAACTCTTTGAACAACCTGCCCCAAGAAAAAGTGAAAATTTAGGAATACTGTCAAAGTCAGGGTGTCTTGTCTGAACCTTGTTTAGCAAAAAGTCTAATGTCTTTATTTTCTCTTGTTTCATTTGCTAATGTCGTTGTTTAGCATTTGCCATAACTATTTAATAGATGGAATAATTATAATCATTATTTTTTTCTATTCCACAAATAATATACAGGCACACCTAACAAAACAATAATTAATCCGGGCCATGTATATTGAGGTTTATAGAGTAACAATATCACCAAAATAAAAGAAGCTACTAAAATATACAATGCAGGAATATATGGATAACCAAAAGCTTTATAAGGCCGTTCAGCATCGGGTCGTTTATACCGCAATACAAATATTCCTAAAATTGTAAGTACAAAGAAAATGAGTACAGCAAAAATTACATAATCAAGCAAATTACTGTAAGTGCCTGAAAGACATAAAACAGAAGCCCAAACTCCCTGAATAATTAGAGCTATTGCAGGAACACCTTTTTTATTTAATGTACCTACTTTTTTAAAGAATAAACCATCTAATGCCATTGCATAATAAACTCTGGCTCCGGTAAGTATTAATCCATTATTACATCCGAAAGTAGAAAATACAATAAATGCTGCCATAATAACTGATGAATATTCGCCAAAAATTCCACTCATTGCTGCTGTTCCAACTCTGTCGTTCGATGCAAATTGAATACCTTGTTCAATAGCGCTAATTCCTTCGGGAGAACCTCTTAATGGTAATGCGTAAATATAAACCAGATTAGTAAGCATGTAAACAAATGTCACTATTAATGTACCTAAAGCCATTCCAAGAGGAACGTTTCTCTTAGGATTAATTACTTCACCCGAAGTAAATGTAAGATTATACCATGCATCATAAGTAAATAGTGCTCCAACCATTGAAGTAGCAAGTGCAGCAATTAATGCAAAACCAGAAAGCGAAACAGCATTGCCACCATTAATCTGCAATGCATCCCAGAATATTTTTTTGTTTTCAACAAAGGCTCCTGTACTTTTTGCAAGAAATAGTCCGAGTAAAATAAAGATTGCCAGAACAAATAATTTGGTATACGTAAAAGAATTTTGCATGTATTTACCTGTGCGAATACCTCTGGTATTCATCCAGGTTAGAAAAACAATTGAAGAAATGGCAACAATATGAACTGTGTGGAATTTAATAAATCCCAGGTTGAGCCACACATTTTCTTCAGATACCCAAGGAATAATTACACCGGAGAATTTTGCGAAAGCCATTGCTACTGCAGCAATTGAGCCTGTCTGAATAACCATGAATAAAGTCCATCCATATAAAAATCCACTTAAAGGATTTAAAGCCTCTCGCAAGTAAACATATATTCCACCAGCCTTTGGGAACATGGATGCCAACTCGCCGTAGCTAACTGCGGCAATTAAAGTCATTAATCCTGCAACCAGCCACCCAACCATAAGCCATCCGGGAGAACCAATGGTTCTGGCCATATCAGCACTTACAATAAAAATGCCGGAACCAATCATCGAACCAATAACTATAGCTGTAGAATCGAATAGATTCAAGCTTTTTTTGAATTCAGACTCACCTGAATATGATTTACCTTTCAACATCATTGTTTTCAGAATATGAATCGGATTCGGGATTTGGTTTTGTGAAAAGTACTTTCAGAAAAAAGTAAACCATAATAGCTGTAATTACAGTTTCTGAAACGATCATGAATATTAATGCTGTTCTGTTCATAATTATTTATATCAAATTGTACCTTCTCGTTTTCTACGTTTATAAGCAACATATATAAAACCCATATTCACAAAGAAAACAGATAATAAAAGCATTCGAGCAAAATCAATAAAAAATACTTTATTAATAACCTTTCCTGTGTAAACAATATCTCCAGTTTTAACTAAGCTGCCCATTCCAACAACAAGTTTGTCTTTATTGTCATATTTAATTGCTGATTGCTGTCCACTATCGTTTGCTATTCGAATAAAATTTCTGCTATCTTGTTTATAAATAGAATCAACTACACCATTGTTTTCTGCATAAAATTCATTTGCAAAATACTCTGTGTTTGGTCCAATACCTATTTGTGTAATTTGACCAATAATACTTTCTTTATGCAATTCCCATCCACTAAAACTTATTCTATTCCATTCATCGTTTACCGGACGAATGAGAGAACCAAAAAAGACAATAATTAGCATTAAAGGTGTAACCCATTTAATAATGAATCGATATATCCCGGGAACTTTAATATCAGCACCGGAAGTAATTTCTTTCCATCCCTTTTTAATTCCAAAAACCCACGAGAATAGAACAGTTTCGATAAGAGCAAAGAACACAAGAGCGACACTTCCTGCCCAGTAATCATATTCATCGAGGACGCCCTGTTGAAAAAAGAGTACTGTAGGAAGTCCAAGTATTAAAATAGTAGTACCAAAAAACCATGCTGATTTTTTACGGCTCCAGTTAAATTCATCACGTAAGAAAGACATATATGGAGTTCCCATTGCAAGCGAAGAAGTAATTCCTGCAAAAAATAATAAACCGAAAAATGCAAGTCCGGCAATAGCAGCTAAAATAGGACCCCAATTCTGGAAAAGGAAAGGCATTGTTCTAAAACCTAGTCCTAGTCCACCAGCCGATGTAAGTTCAATTACTTTATCGATTCCAAGATAACCAATAGATATTGGAATTATAATTGCACTTCCTAAAACAACTTCAACAAATTCATTCATCCATCCGGCAGTCATGGCATTTAAGGCTATATCGTCTTTTTTCTTTACATAAGATGCAAAACATTGCACAGAACCTTGTCCTAGTGATAAGGTGAAAAATATCTGCCCTGCTGCTGCCAGCCAAACCTTTGGACTCCAAAGAGAGTCATAGTTTGGGGTCCATAAAAAATTTAATCCAACTGTTCCATCATTTATTGCACCATCGTGACCAGCTAAAAGTGTGATTCCTTTTATTGCAAGGAAAATCCCAAAAATGATAAGTAAAGGCATTATAATTTTTGCAGCTTTTTCAACACCTCCACTTAACCCTTTGCTTAATATCCAAGAATTAATTCCTAAACAAAGAAGAAAGAAAAAGACAGCTTCAAAAGGAATTCCTGTAGTTGATGTGTAAATATCTGTATATGAGTTAAAGAAATTAGCAACCTGATGTTGATTCATACCTTGAAATGTTCCGATAACTGAGTGATAAACATAAGAAAGTGTCCAGCTTTCTATATAGCAATAGTAGGATGCAATTGCTATGTTTGAAAAAATACCAAATGTACCAAGATAAATCCAGAATCTTTTAATACCCATTTTTTGAAAAGTAAATGGTGTAGTATGATATCCAAACTGACCGCCAAATCTCCCGGATGACCATTCAATAAACAATAATGGTATACCAAGTAAAAGAAAACAAACAAAGTAGGGGATGATAAAAGCTCCACCGCCATTCTGAACGGCTTGTACCGGGAATCGTAGAAAGTTTCCTAACCCAACAGCATTTCCAGCCATTGCAAGGATTAGTCCAACACGTGTTCCCCAGGATTCTGAAGATGAACTCATTTTTAATCCAAATTATAATTTATACTGATTTTTAAATAAGAATTATTTTTAAATTAATCTTATATACAATTATAAAAATTAATTTCGAATTTCTTTGATATTCAGTTGTAATTTAAATTGGTTTTAAAGTAAGTATAAAATAATTGGAGATTCTTTAATTTATCTAATGATCCAGTTTTGCCAATAATCTTTTGCAGTAACACTGATCAAGGTTTGCGGGTTTTGTTCTTTTTGGTTAATTAATGCCGATTTAATTGATACTTGCTCTGTTAAATAATCTGAAAGTTCTTTGTAAGAAATATTTCCATTGGTTTCCTTAATTTTTTTAAGCAGATAATAAGTAAATAAACCATGGTTTTTATCTTTGTAAGATAATGATGATTGTTCTCCACTACTAGCTGTAAATACAACTATATTTCCTTTAAGAATATTATCTTTTGGTTTCACTTTTACTCCACGAGCAGCAACAAGACTTTGATTTCTGGCACCTCCACTAAAACACGCATCTAAAATAACGGTTACTTTTTGTGATGGATATTCAGTAAGTTGTTTGTATAAATCAGCAAGTTTTACTGCAAACTGAAGATCAGAGCCACTTACATCAACAGGAATAAGGTAAGGTTCTTTTTCTATTTCATCGGGAAAACCATGACCAGCGTAATAAAATAAAATATCACCTTTACCATTTGTGTTTTTTATTACCGATGTTAAAGTTTTAATTGCGCGGCTCATTTCTACTGCTTTGGCATTTTCAAGATAAATGATATTCTCGTCAGGAATTCCTAATGTTGATTTAGCATACATTTTAAAAGTTTGTGCATCGTTAACTGCATAATCTACATTGGATTCAGTATTCAAACCCATTTGATAAGAGTTGTAATCTTCGTTTCCGATTATCAAAGCATATTTGCTTTCATTTTTTCTTTCTGTATAAGGTATATTAATATCCACATCAGATGGAGAATACTTTTGTATTGTTTCTTTTTTCGGTTCTTCTTTTACTGCATAATTCTTATCAGATTTGTTTTCCCTAATAATAGGATTCTCTGTATCTTCCTCTATGAAAGTGTACAAATCCGGTCTATTTTTTTCACTATTGAAATCTTTTTTACCAACTTTCTCTGCTACAATTTTTGAAACTCCAGAATTAGGACATTTAATGTAATAGTTTTTTCCATGTACAATATCAAGATCAATTTTAACATTGCCTGCAAGCTCAATATTAAGTTTTCCTTCAGAATAAATCTTATAAGAAAATTTATTTCTGACAGGCATTTTATGTATAATAACTTTGTTAAAAATTACGGGGTATTCGTAATTTACAGCCAATCCACCGGTGCGATAAATGTAAATCATTGAATAATCATTGTTTTGTGCATTACATGCTATACTAAAAATCAAAAATAAAAATCCTAATATCTTTGTTTTCATACTAAATGATTTTAGAAAATACTATTTTATAACTTATCAAATTTTATGCTAACCTGAATGAATTTTTCATCTGACGTTTGAAAATTATATAATTTCGAGAATAGAAAAAATATAATTTTCTCAGTCAGGGTTAACCTGTACTATTCATAAATATTGAAGAAATAAAATATTTATGAATACGTCAGGCTAAATCTGTTTTCTTCCAATTTCTTCAACTTTCTGAATCCATTTTTTTCTCTTTTTATCGTCAGATGTTTTGACTGGTCCAAAAGCAGAAATCTTTACCGGTTTTATTCCGCAAAATTCCAGAATACCTTTTTTTAATGAATTATGTCCCGGACTTTTATAAACTAACCAATAGTACCATTTGGGAGTATCCATTGTAACAATAAGTCTGGCTGTTTTGCCTGTTAAAAGTTTGTCCCAAAGAAGCGAGTTTTCACGGTACTTAAAAGCAAATTTGGGTAAAAATACTCTGTCGATAAATCCTTTTAATAGGGCAGGGTATGTGCTCCACCAGGTTGGATAAACAAATACCAAATGATTTGCATTCAAAATATCTTGTTGAATAAGAACTAAATCGGGTTCAAGTTCTGTTCTTTTTCTGTAACCAAAATGTAAAATAGGATCGAACTGTAAATCAATTAAATTAACTAATTTACAATTAGCTCCGGTTGATTCAGCTCCTTTTTTATAACTTGTTGCAAACTCAGCGCAAATGCTATTTTTGTCAGGATTACCGTTTATAATGAGTATTTTTTTCATTGAATCTTTCCATTGAAAATAGAACGCAAATAATTATGATTTTTTAAGATGTTACAGTAATTATCATAATCATTATGAAAACCCTGCTTGCAATGAGCAAGAGGGTTCTATTTTGAATTTTATCGTACTAATTTTTTATATTTTATTCGTTTTGGAGCATCAGATCCCAAACGTTTCTTTCTGTTTTCTTCGTATTCAGAAAATGAACCTTCGAAGAAATGAACATTTGAATCACCTTCATACGCTAATATATGTGTAGCAATTCTATCGAGAAACCATCTATCGTGACTAATAACTACAGCACAGCCAGCAAAGTTTTCCAAGCCTTCTTCCAAAGCACGAAGGGTATTCACATCAATATCGTTTGTAGGCTCATCGAGAAGTAGTACGTTTCCTTCGCTTTTTAGAGCTAATGCTAAATGCAATCTGTTTTTTTCACCACCCGATAAAACACCACATTTTTTTTCTTGATCAGCTCCTGTGAAATTAAATCGCCCAACATAAGCTCGTGAGTTTACTAATTTTCCTCCCAGTTGAATATTATCAAGTCCATCAGATATTACATCATAAACTGATTTTTGTGAATCAATAGCTTTATGTGTTTGGTCAACATAGCTTATTTTAACTGTTTCACCAATCTGAATATCTCCGGTATCGGGCTTTTCAAGCCCCATAATCATACGGAACAATGTAGTTTTACCAGCACCGTTTGGTCCAATAACTCCAATAATTCCAGCAGGTGGAAGAGAGAATGTCAAATCCTGAAATAAAACCCTGTCGCCATAAGCTTTGGTTACTCCTTCCATTTGAATTACCTTATCACCTAATCGAGGTCCATTTGGAATATAAATTTCAAGTTTATCTTCTTTTTGTTTTACATCTTCGTTAAGCATTTTATCATAAGCTTGTAAACGTGCTTTTGATTTTGCCTGACGTGCTTTTGGAGCCATGCGAACCCATTCCAACTCACGTTCAAGGGTTTTTCGGCGTTTCGATACACCTTTTTCTTCCATTTCCATTCTTTTGGTTTTTTGCTCTAACCAAGATGTGTAGTTTCCTTTCCATGGAATACCTTCGCCACGATCTAACTCTAAAATCCAGCCTGCAACATTATCTAAGAAATAGCGGTCGTGGGTAATACAGATTACAGTTCCTTTGTATTGTTGTAAATGTTGTTCTAACCATTGCATACTTTCAGCATCAAGGTGGTTTGTAGGCTCATCGAGTAAAAGAATATCAGGTTCCTGTAAAAGCAAACGACAAAGAGCAACTCTACGGCGTTCACCACCAGAAAGTTCACTAACTAGCTGATCGTCGGGTGGACACTGTAAAGCATCCATAGCAATATTTAGTCGTGTATCTAAATTCCATGCATCGTACTGATCAATTTTTTCCTGTAAACGTGCTTGCTCAGACATTAGCTTGTCCATAGCATCAGGGTTTTCATACACTTCGGGCAAACCAAACTTTTGATTTATCTCTTCATAAGCATTCATAACATCTACAATTTCCTGAACACCTTCTTTTACAACATCTTTAACTGTTTTGGTATCATCAAGGTGTGGCTCTTGTTCTAAAAGTCCTACAGAATAACCTGGAGCAAATACCAATTCTCCCTGAAAAGATTTTTCTGTTCCTGCAATTATCCGAAGCAATGTTGATTTACCACTACCATTTAATCCGATAATGCCAATTTTAGCACCAAGGAAAAATGATAAACTAATGTCTTTTATTACAGTTTTGTTTGGAGGATAGGTTTTACTAACCTTATACATCGAAAAAATAATCTGCTTATCGTCTGCCATATATTTTAAGTTTTATAGTTTATAGTTTTGAGTTAACAAAATTAGTAAATACTTTGATAGATATATGTGAGTTAAGTGAAAACAATTTTCCAGATATAAAATTGCAAAAGCTATTAAAACCAAGTTTTTTGATTTTAAGAATTTTTATGAATTAATTGTTTGTTACTTTATTACTGGTTGTATGTCAAGCAGGTTTTGTATTACATAATTGTAAACTCTAAATCCAGTTCATTTAATACATCGTCCGATGGTTTTGAAGTTTCAGTATCCCATCCACGAAGTTTATAATATTCGGTTAAATTTTTCTCAAATTCTTTTTTATCAACGATTGAGCCTTTAAAATCGCCAAAAGTGAATTTATTCTCGAAAAATTTATAAGGCAAATTATCGTCTTCGCGTATAAAACCTTCGCGATAATTGAACATTTTTTCAAGCGTAAATATTCGTGTACCAGCTTTTGCGAATTCTTCATCGGTCCAATCTAAGCCTGTTATTGCAGTAAGGAATTTTGAATAACTGATTTCATTTTTGTACCAACCGGAAGCAAAGCTGCAAGCAGCTAAAGAGTCGCGTAATGTAGCCATATCCTGACGCTCTGGTGATCCCCCATTCATATGACAGGCTCCACGGTTACTTGTAGCATAACAAATACTCCAATATTCCGAATTTACTGGTACATTCCATGCTGCCAGTTCATGTCCTTTTACATGTATTGCAAACTTCGATGAATCTTGTTTTATCTCTTCAGCTAAATATTTCACACCTCTGCAAGCCAAATCGCCAATACCTTGTCTGTTACACATTTTTTGAAGCAGTTCTAACGATCCTTCAACATTGCCCCAGGTAAGTTCAATCCCTTCGAGAAATTTTGAATCAATTATTCCTTTTTCGTATGCTTCCATTAAAAAGCCAATCACATTTCCTGCAGAAATAATATCGATACCGTAATCATCGGCAACAGCAATTAGTTTTTGCAATCCTGCAAGATCTGATATTAAAAGATTTGCTCCAAAAAGAGTACCTGTTTCATATTCTGGTCCATCGTGAACCATTACACTATATGAACCTTTTGCTATACCACTTTTCTTACATGCTAACTGGCAAGAGAAACAAGCAAAATCACGCTTCCAAACTTGCTCACGGTTTGCTGCTGCTCCAATTTTTTCAATCTCACCAAATGTTCCTTCGCTATAATTTTTTACTGCCTGAGTTCCGCTTTTACTAGATGCAGTTAACGCATTTGCTGTTCCTCCATATCTCCACCATTCTAAATCATCTTTGTTTTCTTCTTTAAATGATGTGCGTACTTTTTCAAGTAGTTCGAGATATTTTTTATGATCACCAAGTTTTGGCATTTGTGTACCTTTTACTGCAATGGCTTTCAGATTTTTAGAACCCATAACACATCCTGTACCTCCGCGTCCGGCAGCTCGTGCAGCAGTGTTTAATATACTTGCCATTGGAACTAAATTTTCACCGGCAGGACCAATATAACAAGATTCAAATTTTCTATCACCCAATTCTTCAATTAATGCATTATCAAATTCGTCAGTTCCCATACCCCAGAATTTAGATGCATCACAAATTTCTACTTCATCATCAATAATTTTAATATAAACAGGTTTACTGGCTTTTCCTATAACACAAATTCCATCGTAGCCGGCAAAACGAATTTCCGGGCCGAAAAATCCACCCATATTCGAATAACTAACTGTTGACCCATATTCGTATTTTGAGTTAAGAGCCGAAGTACGTGGTGATTTTGTCACAACACATGTACGCGATGATGATGGAATGGGTAACCCTGAAAAAGGCCCGGGCATATATAAAATTGCATTTTCAGGCGATAATGGATCAATTCCCGGATTTGGAAGTTTATCCCATAATAATTTTGTTCCTAATCCTCTGCCACCAATAAAATGTTTAATATCTTCTTCAGGAATCTGCGTTTTTTTTATTTCTCCTGTTGTCAGATTTATATCGAGTAATCTACCGTAATATCCTTTAATTGACATACAAAAATCTCCTATGCATTAAAATTATACCATTGTTCCATTAGTTTTTTTGCAATTTTATTTGGCGAAAGATTATTTAAATCGCGATCTGCAGCTATTTCAATATATTCAAGAGCACCATAAGGACAATGTTTTACACATTGAGGATCGCCATTGCATAATGTACACATTCGTTCAGGCTTGTTCGTTTCAGGATTAGGATGAAT
>MENE01000151.1:0-1865 GCA_001769005.1 Bacteroidetes bacterium GWA2_31_9b
TTTAAAAATAAAATTTATGTTTTTAATACATATCATAAAAAAATGGGTAACAAAAGTATGTTACCCATTGATAAAATTATAAAACAAGATGTTATTTTATTTACTTAAAACTTTAAATTCCACCCTCCTATTTTGAGCTCTGCCTGATTCAGTATTGTTATCGGCAACAGGCTGATTAAATGAATAACCTTTGTACTCTAATCTTGATTTTTCTATTCCTCTGCCAATTAAATATTCCACAACACTTTTAGCTCTTGATTCCGAAAGTTGCTGATTAGCTTTAAATCCTCCAATATTATCTGTATGTCCAGAGATTTCAAGACGAACTGTTGGATTTTGAATTAATAATTGTAAAACTCGCTCTAACTCTGTATAAGATTCAGATTTAAGAGTTGCTTTATTTGTTTCAAAGAAAATGTTGTTAAGAATAACTTTTGAACCAACTTCAACTTTATCAAGTTGAAAATTTGCCTGAATTTTACTTTCAACAACTTGTTTATCTTTCAGATACAACATTTTAACATAAAAAAGATAATCTTTAGCAGTAACCTCAACTCCATAGTCTTTTTGTTTTGGAATTCTCATTTTATAGTTTCCTAGTGAATCGGATAAACCGGTAGAAATAACTTTACTCTGTTCCATATCGATTATTTCGATTTTTGCAGATACAGGATCATTTGTTTTTGCATTGGTAACAATACCAACAAGATATAAAGTAGTATCAATTTTTTGTTCAGCTGGTTTGTTATAGAATAAATTATAATCGGGTTTATAATTCCAAGCTAATTTCTCATCTTTTAACGACATTTTAAGTTCTTTTTCATCACCCAGAAAAATGATCTTATAAATATCGAAACCTCCAAATCCATTTAATCTAAATGATGAATACAATGCTTGTTTTTCCATTTCATCAATCTTAAAAAATACATCATCGTTTGGAGTATTAATAGGATAACCCATATTCACAGGATCGCCCCAGGTACCATCACTTGTTTTTTCGCTAACAAAAACATCATATCCTCCCATTGAATTATGACCTTCGGAACTAAAATAAAGTTTATTTCCTTTAGGATGAATAAATACACCTTCCTCATTGAAGGGAGTATTAATTTTTTGACCAAGATTCACAGGTTCAGTCCATTTGTTTTTTTCATCAAGTACTGAATGATAAATGTCTGTTCCACCAATTGAACCTTCTCTGTCGGAAACAAAATAGATTTCTTTTCCATCTTTGCTAATCGACATGGTAGTTTCTTTATACTTGCTGGAAACCTTCCCAGGTAGTTTATCTGGTGATTCCCATCCTCCAGATTTTAATTCACTAACTAAAATTTCGCCTCCGTTTTCTTCACCGTTGTATGTATAAATTTGATTCCCATTATATGCAATAGCTAAAACCGATTCGTTATTTTTTGAATCCAACCGGTCTTCGACTAAAGTAGCTGTTTTCCATAGTTCAGCTGTACTCTCTGCAACAAAAATATTTTCAAAGTATTTATAATCAATATCCCTGTTTACTTTTTTATCGGTATCGCGTCGTGATGTAAAATACAGCTGGTTTTGATTTGGATGTAATACAGGATTATAATCATCATATTTTGAATTAATACGATCACCCAGATTATTAATAATAACCCGAACAGGAGTATTTATTAATTCTTTACCATACTTACATTCTTTTATCAGCTTATCAACATTTACCTTAATCTCTTTGGGGTCCATTTCTGCAAATTGAGCATAATATGCTTTATAACTATCAATAGCATTATCAAAGTCGAGATTAACATGAAAAGCTTTACCCATAATTAAATGTATATCATTTGCAACATGATTGTCTTTTACAAAAGCTTTTTTAATATAATCTA
>MENE01000151.1:1876-5249 GCA_001769005.1 Bacteroidetes bacterium GWA2_31_9b
GATAGTATGTTAATGCTTCAGGTAACGAACCCAATCCATTTGAATATAAATCCTCTGCAGTTTTAAGATCGTCCCAGGCTTCGTCGAAACCGGTTTCCTTATAACTAATTCTAAAATCGCTTTTAACTATTTTAGTATTTTCCTGAGCTGATAAATATGAAACAGAGATTAGCAGGAATATAAATAATACTATATAGATTTTAATTGTTTTCATCGTTTATTTTTTTTTGTTACTCACATTCTATTAAATACTTATCAGCATCATTTAATCCCAGCTTTTTGGCCTTTTTCCAGTCGGCACAAGCATCGTTAAACTTACCTAAAAATTCCTGAGCATAACCACGATTTAAATATGCTTCAGCATAATCAGGATTTAACTCAATAGATTTTGTTAGGTCTTTAACAGCAGTAATATACTGTTGGAGTTTAATATTTGTAATTCCAATATTATTATAAGCAGGAGCAAAATCTTTTTTAATATCAATTACCTTTTTAAAATCATTTAGTGCAGCTTCATAATTAGTCATTTGGTAATATGCATTTCCACGATTATTATATGCAATATAAAAATTTGGATTTATTTCAATAGCTTTTGTAAAATCGGCAATAGCATTTTCGTATGAACCTATTTTAATTTTGCAGCTTCCCATATTATCATAAGCTACAGCAAGGGTTGCATCATATTTAAGAGCATTCGTATAATCATTTATTGCTCCCTGATAATCATTTAACATGCTTTTTGTGCTACCACGTTCGTGATATGCATATGCAAAATCAAATTTTCTGTCAATAGCTAATGTAAAATCAATCATTGCACTATTATAATCCTTCGAATTAAACTGAATTATACCACGATAATAATAAACTTCGGGTGAGTTAAATCCTTTCTGAACAGCTTTTGTGAAATTTTCAATTGCCTGTTGATTTTTTTTGTTTAAAAAATCGATATATCCAAGACAATAAAATGCTTCAGCCAGATTATTATTTAATTGAATAGCCTTATTAATATCTTTAAGCGCCATATCCAACTCATTGTTTTTAATTTTTATTTTACCACGTTCGAGATAAGGAAGATCGAATTCGGAATAAAAAAACAATGCTGCATCAAATTTTTGATGTGCTTCGGTGTATTTCCCATTTTGAGCAAGCTTTACACCCTCATTATAAATGATTGTAGCTTTCTTTTTTAGTTCGGTTAAAGCATCGTCAGATGTTTTAGTTTCCTGAGAAAAAATAAAAATGGGAAATAAAATTAATAATAAGGTTAGTAGGTGTTTCATGTTTTTTATTTTTTGTTTTTTTTGATCAATCATTAGAATAATTTGAATTTTATTTAAAATTTTCTTGAACGTAAGTTGAAAAACATGTGTAAATATAAAAATTTTATATGCAAAAATTATTAATATTGATTTTAATGCATTTATAAAAAAATTATAATTATTAAATGATTCTAAATTTTTCAAGTATATTAGCAAACATATAGATAATTTAAAAGAAATGAAAATTGATTATAAATTCATTAATCTGTCATATTTAAATGAGATTAGTAATGGTAATAATAATTTTATACTAGAACTTATCGAATTATTATTTGAACAATTGCCAGAATATCAAATAAAAATGAACGAATATTATAGTCAAAAAGATTGGAATAATTTAGGCCGGATAGCTCATAAAGCAAAGTCGGCAATTATTATGGTAGGGATGGAAGAATTAGCTCTGGAATTGAAAAAATTAGAAGAAAATGCAAAAGAGGGAAAAAATATTGGCGATTATCAGGAAATAATTGTTAAATTTGTAAATATTAGTAATGAAGCAATAAAAGAGCTTCAAGAAGTTAAAAAAAGTATAAAATAAGTAATAATAATATAAAAACCGGGATCTATGTTAAACCACGAATCCAAAAGCGGAATTGAGATATTAACATTCGACAATGTAAATAAATTGAATATCTTAATAGCCCAATCATTAAAAGAAGAAGTAGCTCAATATTTATTAAAACCTAATACTAAATTAGTATTAAACATGAAAGGTGTTGAGTATATTGATAGCTCTGGCTTTGGTGCTCTACTTTCAATCTTAAGAAATGCAAAAAACAACGATAGTCAGTTTAAAATTTGTAATATCTCATCGGATGTTATGGAACTGGTAAAATTACTTCAACTACATAACGTATTTGACATCTGCAACGATGTTCCTGATTGTTTAAATACATTTGAAAAATAAAAAAAAACCGGTTTTAAAACCGGTTTTTTTATTTAATTCATGAACACCAATCCACTTTCAGTTTTATCAATTAGAATAATTTTGTTTTTATCAATAGTGTTTGCTAAAATTTGTTTCGATAACTCATTTAGAATATACTTTTGAATAATTCGTTTAATAGGCCTTGCTCCAAACTGCGGATCGAAACCAATTTCCGATAACCATTCAACTGCTTTTTCTGTAATATCAATCTCCATATTTTGCATTTTTAGCATTGACCTTATAATTCCAAACTGTAATCTTACAATTTCCTTAATTTCATTTTCATTTAAAGGAGTAAACATTACAATTTCATCTAATCGGTTAATAAATTCGGGTCTGATTGTTTGTCTAAGCAAACTGATTACTTGTTCTTTTGTTTCTTCTAAAATCACATCTTTGTTTTTCGCATTCATTTTTTTAATATTCTCTTGAATTAAATGAGAACCAACATTTGAGGTCATAATGATTATTGTGTTTTTAAAGTTGACTGTACGACCTTTATTATCGGTTAAACGACCATCATCGAGAACCTGCAATAAAATATTGAAAACATCGGGATGTGCTTTTTCAATCTCATCGAGCAAAATAACCGAATATTGTTTTCTTCGAACAGCTTCTGTAAGCTGACCACCTTCGTCATATCCAATATAACCCGGAGGAGCACCAACCAATCGCGAAACAGAATGACGTTCCTGATATTCCGACATATCAATACGAATCATTCTATTTTCGTCGTCGAACAAAAATTCAGCAAGAGCTTTTGCTAACTCTGTTTTACCAACTCCTGTAGTACCAAGAAATATAAATGATCCGATAGGCCTTTTTGTATCTTGTAAACCAGCCCGGCTTCTTCTTACTGCATCAGAAACAGCAGTAATTGCCTCATTCTGACCAACAACTCTTTTATGTATCTCTTCTTCCAGTTTTAGCAATTTATCTTTTTCACTTTGCATCATTTTACTTACGGGTATACCTGTCCATTTTGCTACAACTTCGGCTATATCATCACTTCCTACTTCCTCGTTTATCATTGCTGAATCTTTCTGCAATAAAGTCAATTCTTGTTTTAGCTTAACCGCATTTATTTCAGCTTCTTTAATTTTTCCGTATCGTAACTCAGCAACAT
>MENE01000151.1:5266-7505 GCA_001769005.1 Bacteroidetes bacterium GWA2_31_9b
GTTTATTACGTTCATCAGAAAAATCAGCAATTTGTTTACTTAAATCTTCAACTTTTTTCTTATCTCTTTCGCGTTTAATCGCTTCACGTTCAATTTCCAGTTGTTTAATTTTTCGATCTAATTCATCAATACTTTCGGGTACTGAATTCATTTCAAGTCTTAACTTAGATGCAGCTTCATCAATTAAATCTATTGCTTTATCGGGTAAAAACCGATCAGAAATATATCGTTGCGACAATTCAACTGCTGCAATTATTGCATCATCTAAAATCCGAACTTTATGATATGACTCATAACGATCTTTTAAACCACGAAGAATTGAAATTGCGCTAAGTGTATCAGGTTCAGAAACCATCACTTTTTGAAAACGACGTTCAAGTGCTTTGTCATTCTCAAAATATTTTTGATATTCGTTTAATGTAGTTGCTCCAATAGCTCTGAGTTCACCACGGGCAAGAGCCGGTTTTAAAATATTTGCAGCATCCATAGCTCCTTCGCCCTTTCCTGCTCCAACAAGGGTATGAATTTCATCAATAAATAATATTATTTCACCATCAGATGCTATTACTTCATTAATAACCGATTTTAAACGTTCTTCAAATTCACCTTTATATTTTGCTCCTGCAATCAAAGCTCCCATATCCAAAGCAAAAACCAGTTTGTTTTTTAAATTTTCGGGAACATCGCCATTTAATATTCTATGTGCAATACCTTCGGCAATGGCTGTTTTACCAACACCGGGTTCTCCAATTAATACCGGATTGTTTTTAGTTCTGCGTGCTAATATTTGTAATACTCTTCGAATTTCATCATCACGACCGATAACAGGATCAAGCTTTCCTGCTCTTGCATTTTCAATAAGATTTATTGCAAAGCGATTTAGTGAATTGTATGTATCTTCTGCTGTTTGACTTGTAACTTTTGAACCTTTACGTAAATCCTGAATTGCCAGTTTTAATTCTTTCTCATTAATATCATTGTCTTTCATTAATTGAGCAATGTTATCTCCAGATACTAAAATTCCATACAATATATGTTCAATTGATACAAACTGGTCACCTATTTCTTTCGAGTAGGAAAGTGCCTTTTGCAAAGATTTATTTGCATTATTTGAAAGATATGCTTCTCCACCTGATACTTTTGGATACGACTCAATAATTTTTTCAAGTACCTTTCGAAAATTTATCAGGTTTACATTCAATTTTTTAAAAAGAAATGTTGAAATATTCTCACCTTCAGTTAAAATCCCTTTTAATAAATGTCCATTTTCAACAGCTTGTTGCTGATTAGCCTGAGCAATAGTAAAAGCCTGCTGAATTGCTTCCTGTGATTTAATTGTAAAATTTTCTGTTTTCATATTTATCGTTTTTTCACAAAACAATACAATCAAAATAATTGCCATTCAATATGTATAATGAAAATAAGTCAAAACGACATCAAACCCAACGATAACAAGGTCAAAATGACATTAAATATTTCATTAACATAAAAAAATCAAAAGAATTTAAATTTTAATACTTTTATAAAATTAAGTCTTGAGCTAAAAAATTATCACAATATGTAAAATCTATGATTTACAAAACAAAAATGAAAATAAAGGTATAAGGTATATGGTATAAAGACATATGGAATTTGACAATACCCTATACCCAATATTATTGTATAACTTATAAAATTATTTATGTATGAACAAGATTAATAAACAACCATTAACTCTTATTTACCCTTTGCCGGCATTTATGGTAAGTTGTGGAAATTCTGCAGATGAATATAATATTATTTCTATAGCTTGGACAGGAACAATTTGTTCTACACCGCCCATGTGCTATGTATCTGTTCGCAAAGAGAGATATTCATATCCCATAATTAAACAAAACATGGAATTTGTGATTAATTACACAACAAAAGATCTTTTATATGCAATGGATTGGTGTGGTAGAAACTCCGGCAGTGATTTCAATAAATTTAAAGAGATGCAGTTAACACCCGAAAAAGGAGTCCTTGTTAATTGCCCTGTTATTAAGGAATCACCTGTAAATATTGAATGTAAAGTTAAAGATATTATCCCTTTAGGTTCACACGATATGTTTATTGCCGATGTTGTGCATATTCAAGTTGCTGAACATTTTACAAATCCAAAAACAGGAACAGTAAATATTCAGAATAATGAGTTAATAGCCTATTCACAAGGCAATTATCTTGAACTAGGAAAATTAATTGAACAAGCAGGATTCTCAAT
>MENE01000151.1:7630-7895 GCA_001769005.1 Bacteroidetes bacterium GWA2_31_9b
AGGTTTAGTGATGGGCTCTTTCAGAATACATATACGGTACTGGACGATAATTATCAACAGATGTTAGAAAATAAACAGGAAAATTTTAAGTTCATCGGCATAAAATCGGGAAATAAAGTAATAGATGAAAATTTTATTATTTCTGCCGACAAATGCCATATTTCAAAGGTTAGTGGTATAAACAGTATAAATATCTAAAATTATGAGTTACTATTTTAATAAAATAATTGCCGGAAAAAACTTTGATGAAGCAATAGAAAAGGTA
>MENE01000152.1:0-8236 GCA_001769005.1 Bacteroidetes bacterium GWA2_31_9b
CCTGGGTTTGCAATTTCTGGGCAATTATCCATGTCATCTGAAATTCCATCTACATCAGTATCATTGGAAGCATCACATGCATCCCCAATTAAATCTCCATCTGTATCTTCTTGTGAAGGATTGTAAACATCAGGGCAATTGTCGTTTACATCAAGAACTCCGTCTAAATCTGTATCTCCACTTGTTTCTTCAATACATTCTCCACTATTACAAATATAACCTGCAGGACAATCGTCACTTGTGATACAAAGGTCACCTATTTCTTCACACACATCGCCAATTCCATCCCCATCTGTATCTAACTGATCAGGATTTGGAAAATACAAACAATTATCCATTTCGTTTGGCACCATATCATCATCAATATCAGGATCGCAAACATTACCAACACCATCTCCATCTGTATCTTCTTGACTTGGATTTGCAGTTTCAGGACAATTATCAGAAATATTTGGGATTCCATCTTCGTCTGTATCACCAATACAAGACTCTGAACTGGATAAATCTGTATCTTCACAATCAACTAGTCCGTCACAATCATTGTCTTTGTTATCAATAATTTCTTCTGCTCCAGGATATATATATCTATCATCATCGTTACAATCAAGATTATTATCAACAAATCCTTCTAGCTGTTCACATGAAGTTATTGATAAATCAAGTTCGTTATTTCCATAGCCATCATTATCCATATCAAAATACCAAATAATTCCATCAATAGGATTTTCATCAATTTCTCCATTACAATTATTATCAATTTGATCACAAATTTCATCAACTGAAGGATTAATATTGGAATTTGAATCATCACAATCTTCTCCATTTTCAATATATCCTATTGGTTGTTCGCATGATATAATAAAATTTTCACTATAACCATATCCATCTTCATCAACATCAATAAACCATGTAATTCCATCAATTGGATTTTCATCAACAATATCATTACAATTATTATCTATTTGATCACAAACCTCTTCTGAATTTGGATTTACAGATGAATTTTCATCATTACAATCAGTAGAATTATTAACATAACCTTCTGGTTGAAAACATGCTAAAACAAAATCATCTGCACTACCAAAACCATCAGAATCAAAATCCAAATACCAGGTTGGCTTATTTATTGCATCTTCGTCAATTTCGCCATCACAGTCATTATCTTGGTTATCGCAAATCTCATCTGCTCCTGGATATGATTTATTATTATCATCATCGCAATCATCTGAATTAGCTAAATAACCTTCTGGTGCATTTGGAGAATATACAGTTTTAAATGGATCACCATACCCATCCTCGTCCTTATCACCCCAGAAAAAACTCAATTCTGGTTTATTAATTAATTGCTCATAGTCGCCACTAAAATCATCTGTAGTTGTTGTATCCAGATTTGCAGGTATGTTTGAAAGATCTTTAAAATCACCGCTAAAAGCATTACCTGCCGTATTTGCATATAGTGCATAAGGAACGCTTAAAAGTTCACTTGTCCCTAATTCTATTCCATCAACGGTTACTTTTAAATAATAAGGTGAATTTGACCAATCGATTTCAGAAAAAATACCTTTACTTATTGAACCAATTTTTAGGTTAACAACACCAAAATCTGTTGATGTTGAATTATGTGTTTCACTAAAAACAACAGTTCCGTCAATTGTTCCTTGAATAATGCCAATCTGTATCTCTACACTCTGATTCGCTTTAATATTTCCGGAAGCATCTCGCAATACTGCCTGATAATTAAATTCCTGAGGAGATTGTGCAAATACACAAAAGCCAGCAATAATGCCAACAATTAATAATAAAATTTTTCTCATAATTTTTGATTTAACTTAGGGTAAAGAAATTTAGTTACGAATATAATAAAAAACTAGATATGAAGTTTGTAATCAATTAATTTTTAATGTAATCCAAAGGTTAGGTTCTATATCGTTAAGTTACCCATAAGTTTTTCAACTGTTCCAATTTCAATATACGATACTCCCATACTACGGCCAAAATTCCCTGCTGCAACAACAATCAAATCATCAGGTTCAAAAGTATGTTTATTAATCAGGCTGGTTAGTGCTACTAATAAAAACTCATGCGATGTTTCTTTTAATTCCATAAAATCCGGAATTACTCCATAGCATAATGCCATTTCGCGAACAGTACGTTTTGAATAGCATTGTGCAAAAATAGGTCTTGAACCTCTATAAGCTGCTAAAGCTCTTAGAGTTCTGCCAGATGTTGAATCAGCAATAATAGCTTTTGCATTCAGCCGAATTGCTCCTTTTACAGCCGATTTACATAAATAAGCAGTAGTAGGGTTATTTAATACATGTACTGGGATTTCGTGAAAAGGTTCTTTCGATTGTTCTACTTCCATGGCAATTTTTGCCATTGTACAAACAGCTTCAATTGGATAGTTGCCATTTGCTGTTTCTGCACTTAGCATCATTGCATCTGCATTACTATAAACAGCGTTGGCGACATCACTCACTTCGGCTCTTGTTGGGCGCGGATTATCTATCATTGATTGTAGCATTTGTGTTGCAATTATAACAGGTTTGCGACCTTCAATACATTTTTGTATCAACATACGCTGAATACCTGGTATTTTTTCATAAGGAATCTCAACAGCCAAATCACCACGAGCAACCATTACGCCATAAACATGATCAAGAATTTCATCAATATTATCTACTCCTTGCTGATTTTCAATCTTGGCAATAATTTTTATGTTGCTTTTTTGCTTATCAAGAATCTTTTGTATTTCAATAACATCTTCCTTATTTCTTACAAATGAATGCGCTATAAAATCAATATCCTGTTCAATAGCCAGCTTTATAAATTCTTTGTCACGTTCACTTACCGATGGCAAGTTAAACGATACATTAGGTACATTAACACTTTTACGGCCTTTTATTAAACCTTCGTTTGTAGCTTCACATATTAAATTATCAGCTTCTTTTTTAATAACTTTAAGCTCAATTGATCCATCATCAATGAGTATTTTGCTATTTTCCGGCACATCATTAACAAATCTGGGGTAAGAAACATAAATGCATTCATTCGATGATTCTTTTGTAGAATCCCCTTTTACATTTATTTTTTGCCCGGCTACAACTTTAATTTCATTCTCTGTTTTTACAGTTCTAACTTCAGGACCTTTGGTATCGAGTAATAGTGCAATCTTATTGGAAACCTGTCGAACATCCTGAATCACTTTTAGAGCCTGCTCAGGAGATTGATGAGCTGTATTCATACGAACCACATCCATACCTTCATCAAAAAGGGATTTTATAAACTGTGGTGTACATGTTCTGTCAGATATTGTGGCAACGATTTTTGTTTTCTTAATCATAATTTTTATTAGTTCAAAGTTAAAGGCTAAATATTACAAGTTGAAAAGCTGAATTCTTAATCCTGGCTACTTTTTCAATACTCTAAAACTCTCAATAGCCAGCCTATAACTATCGAGTCCAAATCCTGAAATACTTCCCATACATTTTGGTGCAATTAACGAAATATGCCTGAATTCTTCACGAGCAAAAATATTGGAAATATGTACTTCAACTACCGGAGTTTTAACAGCTGCAATAGCATCGGCAATAGCAACCGACGTATGTGTATAACCACCAGCATTCAAAACTATTCCATTAAAAGAATAACCGGTTTCTTGAATTTTGTTTATTATTTCGCCTTCAATATTTGATTGAAAATATTCTATTTCAATATCTTTAAATACATCCTTTAAAAGTTCAAGGTATTTTTCAAAAGGAATATCACCATAAATTTCTTTTTCGCGTTTACCCAACAAATTCAAGTTTGGGCCATTGATTATCTGGATTTTCATATAAGTTAATTTAACATATCTAATACAAATTTAATCATTATCATTAACTTTGAAACAGGATGATCTGATTTAATATTATGAACTGGGAACAAACCATTATACAATTTAGAAATTTTCTAAAACTTGAACGTTCACTTTCAACTAATTCAATATCTGCATACGAAGCCGACATTCGGAAACTTGTTGCTTATCTTGAAATAAAAAATTTATCAATTTCTCCTCAACAAATCAAACTGACTAATCTGAAAGGCTTTATTGAGTGGATAAACGAATTGGGCTTGCATGCTCGTTCACAATCACGGATTATTTCTGGTTTAAAATCATTTTTTAAATTTCTATTACTCGATAATCAGATCGAAACAGATCCGTCAGGGTTGCTCGAATCGCCAAAGATAGGACGTAAATTACCTGAAGTATTATCTATTATTGAAATTGACCAGATTATTGCTGCAATTGATTTAAGCACTCCTGAAGGACAACGAAATAAAGCTATTATTGAAACGCTATATAGTTGTGGCTTACGTGTTTCAGAATTGGTTAATTTAAAACTTACAAATCTTTATTTTGATGATGGATTTATTAAGGTTGTTGGTAAAGGAAGCAAGGAAAGGCTAGTCCCAATTGGCAACAAAGCTATTAAAGAGATTCAATACTATTTTCAGGATAGAAATAGTTTAAGTAAAATTGAAAAATCTAGTCAGAATATTGTTTTTCTCAATCGAAGAGGAAAAATATTAACTCGAGTTATGATATTCACAATTATTAAAAGGCTAGCAGAAAAAGCTCAGATTAAAAAAAACATTAGTCCGCATACATTACGCCACTCATTTGCAACACATTTAATCGATGGTGGTGCCGACCTTCGTGCTGTTCAGGAAATGTTGGGGCATGAATCCATTATAACAACAGAAATATACACACATCTCGATCGTGAATATTTGCGTGATGCAATTATTCAATTTCACCCAAGATCGTAGAATTATCATTTCAGTTACTAATATTTTGCAATAAATAAACATTTTGTATTTTATTGACTGTGTTCACGTTAAAGTTTATAACTCAGTGGAAATCTGAGAAAAACTCGGTGCGACTCTGTGGTAAAAATAATAAACCACAGAGTGAAGCAGAGATAAAAAAGAGTTTCACAGAGTAGCCTATAAAAAATAACAATCAACTATTACACTAGTAGCTAGATAAATATTTTGATAATTTGTAATTTATTAATAAATAATGATTATGTATTAGTACGAACAATAGTTATTTTAAAATAAAATCTTAATACCATTTGTAAAATTTTAAGCCAATAACGAATGTTATCAATCCGAAGGTATTTAATATTAAAATATACTTCCAAACTTGCAGAAAACCTGCACTTTCGTTGAATATTGCCTTAACTCCATCGGCAAGCATCGTAAGAGGTAATGCCTGTATAAAAGGAACAACAAAATCCGGGAAATTATGATAGCTGAAGTAAATGCCAGAAAGCATCATCATTGGCATTACAACCAGATTTATTAAACCATTACCAACTTGAGTTTTGGATGTTCGAGAAGCAATTAACACAGAAAGCCCTGAAAAGGCTATTATACCTGAAATAAAAAGAACAACGAATGCTGAAATGCTTCCTGCAATTGTAATATCGAAGTAATAATATGCAAATAAGAAAATTATTGTAGCTTCAATAAAACAAAGCACAATTCGTGCAACAATATGCGAAAGAATATATTCCCATCGTTTCATAGGAGTTGCAACCATTCTGCGAAGTAATTTTTTTGTTCTTGCTTCAATCAATGTATAACTAATTCCCCACATGGTCGACATCATTACGTTCATGGCTATTAAACCCGGAATTAGAAAATCGATATAACGTGTACCTTTCTCTGACATCGGTTTTATTACAGATTGTTGAGATGTTATATTCTTCCCATCGAAAAGAGATGATAGTTGGAGATATACGAGTTGTCCGTCGGAGCTGTACTTGTCAAAGTTGTATTCTAGTTTTTTATCGTTAGTAGTAATTATCATTGATGCATTACCCCGTTTTACCATTAGCTCGGCTTGATTCCAACTTACAGGTTTTAAACGAAAGTGCGTTATACCCATATTTTCGTTTCCATAATTCATACTATAATAATAGGTATTTGTGAGTGAATCCTGTTTTTTTTCAAAATTTGTTTTTGAAATGAATTTTTCAAAATCTTCCAAAGATTCCTTTTCATTAATAACAATTGCAATGGTTTTAGTTACTTCAGGTTTCTTATTAAAAGCAATACCAAGCCCCCAAGCCATTAATACAGGAAATAATAACGACCAGAAAAGTACAGCCGGTTCGCGGTAAAATTCTCTAATTTGAATAAGTATAAGTTGTATAAATGGATTTTTTTGCATTTATTTTATTAATTATTAATTATATTTAATCTCCCAGATGTTTCCCAGTCATCGATATAAAAAGGTCGTCTAGTGTAAGTTTTCGGCATTCAAGCCGTGTAAGTCTGATACCACTTTCATTAACTTTTTGAAGAAAAACTGGAAGTTGCTCAACAATACTTTTTACAATTAGTTTTCTACTATTCGTGTTCTTGTCCCAAATTAATTTGTACACATCTTCTCCATCTAAAAATTGTTCATGAACATCATCATTGGTTGTAAACTCAATAATTTCTTTGCTGTTGTTTGCCGATAGGAGTTCGTCAAGTGTTCCCTGAGCAAGAATCTTTCCTTTATCCATAATAATAATACGATCGCAAAGGTACTCGGCCTCTTCCATATAATGAGTAGTAAGAATCAACGATGTATTATTATTCTTTTTAAGATTCATAAGAATATTCCAAATCTCACGCCTTGCAGAAGGGTCTAATCCTGTTGTGGGTTCATCGAGGAGCAAGAGTGGTGCATTGTTCAAAAGTGCTATGGCTAAAGCCAGTTTTTGTCTTTGACCACCTGAAAGATTCTCTACATAACTTTTTCGCTTTTCTGTTAAAGCAACAATTTCAATAACCTCATCAACCCTTGATTTTGATAAACCATAAAAACTGGCAAACAACTGAACAGTTTCCCAAACCCTGAGTTTATCAATAAAACGAGTTTCTTGTAACGAAAGACTAATTAAATGATGAAGTTTATTTTCATTATTTTTCCAATTCATGCCCATAATACTAATTTTCCCATGAGTTGGAATTTGAATTCCTTCAATCATTTCAACTGTAGTAGTCTTTCCTGCACCATTCGGGCCAAGCAAAGCAACATACTCGCCTTTTTTGACAAAGAAACTCACCCCATCAACAGCTTTTACTTCTTTAAAGTTTTTAAATACATCTTTTACTTCAAGAATTGAGTTTTCCATTTTTATAATCTTTACCTGTTATAAACACCTACGAAATTATAATGTTTATTGTGATTAAGAAAATTAAATCATAACGAAGTTTGTATCAACAATTAAATTGTGTTCAAATTTTAAAAATTTAAAATTTTTCTGCAAAGCTTTGCAACAATACTTTAACAAATTTATTGGTTTTTGAATTTTTATCTAAATGATTCATTATCTTGATTTTAAATTACAACTAATTTTTTAATAAAATCATTTATTAAACTAAAATAATCTTCGTGTAAGCATTGAATTTGTTAATTTTTAAATATATTTGTATCCTGCAAATTATTTTTAATTAAGATAATCATATTCAATTATTTATAAATTTAAATTTCAATAAAATGTCAAATGTAAAACGAGTTTACACATTTGGTGATAAAAAAGCCGAAGGTAATGCAAGTATGAAAAACTTACTTGGAGGAAAGGGTGCTAACCTTGCCGAAATGAATCTTATAGGTGTTCCAGTACCTCCTGGTTTCACAATCACTACTGACGTATGTGCTGAATACAACAAATTAGGAAAAGATAAAGCTGTTGAACTTCTTAAAGCTGAAGTTGAAGCTGCTGTTAAGTATGTAGAAAAAATTATGGGTACTCAATTTGGAAGTAACGAGAATCCATTATTAATGTCGGTGCGTTCAGGTGCTCGTGCTTCAATGCCAGGAATGATGGATACAGTTCTTAACCTGGGTATGAATGATGCTGCAGTTGAAGGTTTAACAAAAAGAACTGGTAATGCCCGTTTTGCATGGGATTCGTACCGTCGTTTTGTCCAAATGTTTGGTGATGTTGTATTAGGTATGAAACCTCAATCGAAAGAAGAAATTGATCCTTTCGAAGAGATTATGGAAGAAATGAAACATGCTAAAGGCATTAAATTAGACACTGATTTTACTGTTGAAGATTTAAAAGAACTGGTTACTAAATTTAAAGCTGCAGTAAAAAAACAAACAGGTCATGATTTTCCAACCAATCCTTGGGAGCAACTTTGGGGTTCAGTAATGGCAGTTTTTGATAGCTGGCAAAACCCAAGA
>MENE01000152.1:8306-15724 GCA_001769005.1 Bacteroidetes bacterium GWA2_31_9b
TTTTTGGTAATATGGGCGAAAACTCAGGTACTGGTGTAGCTTTTACAAGAAATGCCAGTACAGGTGAAGATATTTTCAATGGTGAGTATTTAATTGATGCTCAAGGTGAAGATGTAGTTGCTGGTGTTCGTACTCCTCAAGAAATATCAAAAGAAGGTTCGTTACGTTGGGCAAAATTAGCAGGAGTAACTGAAGAAGTTCGTGCAAAAACATATCCTTCGTTAGAAGAAAAGATGCCTTCAATCTTTAAAGAACTTAACGAAACTCAACAAAAACTAGAAGATCATTACAAAGATATGCAAGACCTTGAGTTTACTATTCAAGATGGTAAACTTTGGTTATTACAAACACGTAATGGAAAACGTACAGCTGCTGCAATGGTAAAAATTGCAATGGATCAGTTAAAGCAAGGTGTTATTGATGAAAAAGCTGCTATCCTTCGTCAGGAACCTAACAAACTTGATGAATTATTGCACCCTGTATTTTCTAAAGATGGAATGAAAAATGCTAAAGTATTAGCAAAAGGTTTACCTGCATCTCCTGGAGCTGCTACAGGTCAAATCGTTTTCTTTGCCGATGAAGCTAAAAAATATGCAACATCTATTTTAGTTCGTACTGAAACATCTCCTGAAGACCTTGAAGGAATGAATATTGCACGTGGTATTTTAACTGCTCGTGGTGGAATGACATCACACGCTGCTGTTGTTGCTCGTGGAATGGGAAAATGTTGTGTTTCTGGTGCCGGATCAGTTCAGATCAACTACAAAACCCGTATCATGACTATTGACGGAGTTGAGTTTAAAGAAGGTGACTGGATTTCATTAAACGGATCAACAGGCGAAGTTTATAATGGTAAAATTGAAACTCAGGATCCAGATTTAAGTGGTGACTTTGGAGATATCATGAAATTAGCTGATAAATACAGAGTAATGGATGTTCGCACAAATGCTGATACTCCTCATGATGCAAAAGTTGCAAGAGAATTTGGAGCTCATGGTATTGGTCTTTGCCGAACAGAACACATGTTTTTCGAAGGAGAAAGAATTAAGGCTATGCGTGAAATGATTCTTGCCGAAACTGAAAAAGATCGTAGAAAAGCATTAGAGAAACTTTTACCATACCAAAGAGCAGATTTCGAAGGTATTTTAGAAGCTATGGCTGGTTATGGTGTTACCATTCGTTTACTCGATCCTCCATTACATGAATTTGTTCCTCACGAAGAAGCAAATCAGAAAGAGATGGCTAAAGAAATGGGTATTTCTGTTGAAGAAATTAAACGAAAAGTAGAATCATTACACGAATTTAACCCAATGCTTGGTCATAGAGGTTGTCGTTTAGGGATTACTTATCCTGAAATTACCGAAATGCAAGCTCGTGCTATTTTAGAAGCTGCTGTTAATTTAAAGAAAAAAGGTGTTGATGCTCGTCCTGAAATTATGATTCCTTTAATCGGAACAGCAAAAGAATTTACTTTACAGGAAGAACTAATTCGTAAAACTGCAGAGCAAGTATTTACAGAAAAAGGAATGAGAATTGATTACCTTGTAGGTACAATGATCGAAATTCCTAGAGCTGCATTAACTGCTGGAGATATTGCCGACAGAGCTGAATTCTTCTCTTTTGGTACAAATGACTTAACCCAAATGACTTTTGGTTATTCACGCGACGATGCCGGTAAATTTTTACCTGTTTATTTAAAACAAGGCATTTTAAAGAGCGATCCATTCCAAATTCTTGATCAAACAGGTGTTGGTCAGTTAGTAGAAATGGGTACTCAACGAGGAAGAGCAAAAAATCCAAAATTAAAAGTAGGTATTTGTGGCGAACATGGTGGTGAACCAAGTTCAGTTGAGTTCTGCTTTAAAGTTGGAATGAACTATGTTTCTTGTTCACCATTCCGAGTTCCTATTGCACGTTTAGCATCTGCACAAGCTACTATTAAAGCTGGAAAATAGATTATAGAAATAATTATATATAAAGAAGCCATTGGAGAAATCTAATGGCTTCTTTTTTATTTTAAAGGTAAATAACATTTAAAGTGTATTCTGGTTATAATATTTTTTTTACCTTTGATGCTTATTTAGAAAAAAAACATATTATCGAGGAATTATTATGGAAATAACAATGGAAACTGTATTAAAAAATGATTTAAAGAACTTGATTTCTAATCATAAAAAAGTTCTTCAGAATCTTCCAAGAAAAGAAATAATTAAAAATGTATTAGATAATAAAGAGGCTGTAGCTGCTAAAAACGGAGCTATTGCAACATGGACTCCTCCAGAATCTACTGGTCGTAGCCCAAAAGACACATATATTGTACGAAGAGCTGAAAGTGAAAAAAATATCGATTGGACTTCACCAAATAATCTTCCTCTTGATTGTGAAACTTTTGATATGTTATTTAATGATGCAATCAGTTTATTATCAGAAAAAGAAAAAATATATACAACTGACCGTGTAATTGGGGCAGATTCTAAATATGCTCTACCAGTAAAAGTAGTAACCAGTTTGGCTCTAACAGCATTATTTACTGATAATATGTTCAGGCCAATTCCAAAAGACATTGAAAAAAGCATTTTTTATAATCGTGGATTTCAATTGGTTCAGGTTCCATACAATAAATTGGATCCAAAAAAGTATGAAGGTAGAATACATAAACTTCCAAATGGAAAAACATCAAATCTTGCACTAGCAATGGATCTTGACAGAGGTTTAGGTGTAGTAATTGGCTCTGCTTATCTTGGTAGTGTTAAGAAAATGATGTTTACCGTAATGAACTATTATCTCCCATTTGAAGGAGTTCTTCCATTGCATTGCTCAGCAAATGAAGATAAAACCGGGGCTTCAGCATTACTATTAGGATTGTCGGGAACCGGTAAAACAACCCTTTCTGCCGATCCAAACCGAGCACTTTTAGGAGATGATGAGCATGGCTGGAGTATAGACGGAATTGCAAATTTTGAAAATGGTTGCTATGCAAAAATGATCGACATTAATCCTGAGAAGGAACCAGAAATATTTGCTGCAGTAATGCATAAAGACGATCCAACAAACCATGGTGCAATTGTTGAAAACGCTATGATTTATCCTAATGGAGAGTTTGATTACAACGATAATCGTATTACAGAAAACTCAAGAGCGTCATATCCACTCTCATTTCTGAAAAATATCAAAGTATCATCAGTATCAGGTCATCCAACTACTATTCTGTTTCTAACAGCCGATGCTTATGGTGTTTTGCCTCCTATTTCAAAACTAAATCCAGACCAGGCAATGTTATGGTTTTTAATGGGATATACAAGTAAACTTGCAGGAACAGAAACCGGAATTACTGAACCACAATCGACATTCTCACGTTTCTTTGGACAACCTTTTATGCCTTGTAATCCAGATATTTATGCCGATATGTTGGGTGAAAAAATGAAGCAGTTTAATTCTAAAGTTTACCTTGTAAATACAGGATGGAGCGGTGGAGCTTATGGTACAGGAAAACGTATAGATATTAAATTAACTAGAGCAATGGTTAATGCTGCATTAAATGGTGAGCTTGAAAATGTAGAATACACTTATGATGAGCTTTTCCACTTGAATATTCCAAAAACTTGTACTAATGTGCCATCAGAAATATTAGTTCCTTCGAACACCTGGACTAATAAAGAAGATTACAATAAAATGGCAAAAAAACTAGCTGAAGAATTTAGTAAAGCATTCGATAAATCGTATGGTACTAAAAACATTAAAGAAAGTATAAAAAGCCAGTGCCCTGGAAAATAAAAGAATTGTTACCCTTTATAAAAATTGAGTTTAGTGTTTTTACATTAAACTCTTTTTTTTAACCTCTGATATAAAAACCTGTAAATTTTATTAAATCTAACAAACCAAATTACAGCGCTTTACAAACAATTACGGTCAGTTGAACAAATTCAAATAACTATATATTTTGATGTAAATAAAAATATTTGTTATTTTGCTCCCCAAGTTAATTTGAAAAGGTTAATATGTTTATTGTACTCAATATAATCCTGATTATTGTTGCTTACCTGATTGGCTCTATTCCTACTTCAGTATGGATAGGCAGATATTTTTATAATATTGATGTCAGGGAACATGGTAGTGGTAATGCAGGTGCCACAAATACATTCAGAGTTTTAGGAACTAAAGCAGGCATTGTTGTATTTATTGTTGATATTTTAAAAGGATTTGGAGCAGTTAATCTGATACACTTTACAAGTTATTATATTCCTCATAGTGGTAGTTATACCAACATTCAGCTTTTATTAGGTATTTCGGCTATGCTTGGGCACATTTTTCCGATATATGTAGGATTTCGTGGAGGAAAAGGTGTTGCAACATTATTTGGTGTTATTTGGGCTATAAGCTTCTATCCAACCTTAATTATGGGAGGGATATTCTTTATTACACTTATCCTAACCCGATATGTATCTCTAAGTTCAATGATTTCGGGATTATCTTTTCCTTTTTTAATCATTGTTGTATTTAAAGAAACAACACCAACACTTGTTATTTTCTCTTTAATAATGGCTGTGCTAATGTTGTTTACACATCAAAAAAATATTGAACGATTATTACGAAAAGAAGAGAAAAAGGCAAATCTGCCTAAATTGAAAAAGTTGAAGAGAAAATACAAGAAAAGAAAAAAAGTAAAAGCCGAATAAATTCGGCTTTTTTTCATTAAAGGATATAATCTGTTGACAAGAAATTCGACATTCGGTCTTTCACAATATCGGAAACAATTTCCTTATTCATTTCGTTTTCTTTTGTTGCGACTAAAGTTCTAATCGAAAAAACTCGTAAAGCATCAAAAACAGAAAGTGTTCCCTGAGCAGAATCTTTTCTTCCATTGAAAGGAAATGTATCGGGTCCACGCTGACACTGACAGTTTATATTTACCCTGCTTAATTGATTTACTAATGGATCGATCAGATTTGCAATAGTTGTTTTATCGGTTCCAAAAATACTAACCTGCTGTCCATAATTCGAATTCATAATATATGCAAGAGGTTCTTCAATATTTTTAAATGTCATTACAGGAATTACTGGTCCAAACTGCTCTTCGTGATACACTTTCATTTTATCATTTACAGGATATAAAACTGTTGGATAAAAGAATGTTTCATTATTTGTACCTCCTAAATCATTCAAAATATGAGCTCCGTGATTTTGAGCATCAGCAACAAGATCTTTTAAATAATCTGTTTTGCCTTCTTCAGGAAGCGGAGTTATATTAACATCTTTTTCCCAAGGCATACCAATTTTTAATTCTGCAATTTTGTCGTTAAACTTTTTAATAAAAGTTTCGAAGATATTTTCGTGAACAAAAATCATTTTAAGAGCAGTACATCGTTGCCCATTGTATGATAATGCCCCCAAAACGCATTCATTAACAGTTAATTCAATATCCGCATCAAGCAATACGATTGCCGGGTTTTTTGCTTCCAAACTAAATATTGTTTTTAAACGATGTGACTGTGGATGATGTGATTTTAAAATATTTGCAACTTTACTGGTTCCAATAAACGCAAGTACATCTACTCTTCCCGATTCCATTATGGGTGTAATTACTTCTGAACCTCGTCCATATACAGTATTTACAACACCTTTAGGAAAACATTCTTTAAATGCTTCTAATAAAGGACTATGTAATAGTACACCATGTTTTGGTGGTTTAAAAATTACGGTATTACCCATAATAAGTGCCGGAATAAGAGTAGCAAAAGTTTCATTTAACGGATAATTAAATGGGCCCATACATAAAACTACTCCAATTGACGATCTGCGAATTTGTGCAATAATTCCTTCCTCAATTATAAATCGGGAAGATTCACGATCAAGTTTTTTTAATTCATCTATGGTATCAATAATATATTTTACAGTTCTATCGAATTCTTTTTCTGAGTCGGTAAGCGATTTACCAATTTCCCACATTAATAACGAAACAATTTCTTTTCGTTTGGTTTTCATACGAGCAACAAAACTGTACATGTGCTTAATTCTGTTTTCTACAGTCATTGTTGGCCATTCACCTGCTCCATTCTTGTAGGCTCCGGCAGCAGAATAAAGTGCTTCTAATGCTTCATTTGCCAACATCATTGGATACTCGCCAATATATTTTCGCTCTAACCCATTTTCTGTTTTTATACATACAGGTGAATATACCTTATGCATTTTACCGGTCCACTTTCTAATTTCACCATTGATTAAATAAAAGTCTTGGTTTATCTCTTTTTCCAGCTGAGCAGATTCAGGAATCTTTGATAATTCAGGAAAAATGTTTTCAATTTGTTGTTTTCTGTTCATAAATAATAAAAATATAATAATTGTAACTTGTAAAGAAACAAAATTTAATACGATATGTTCGAGAATACCTAACTGATTTCTTTACTATTTGTAGGATAAAAGGATATTTTATCTTAAATCTTGTTTGATTTTTTCTTTTTCTTTAAGCAGTTCAGTAAAACTATAACTTAAATAAATAAACCATATAGACCAACCAATATGGAAAAAACGCTGTTTTAATCCTGCATAATTGCTTAATATATCGGGAGAAAATGCTAAGAAGCCAAGCGACATAATTAATAAACATATTATTGACATTTGCTTAATATATTTAATCTGGCTTTCCTTTTTCCAAAACAATAAACTTGTTATAGGTGATAAAATTAAAAGAATTGATGGCATACCCATAATTAAATGTAATCGTAGTGGTAGAGGAAATATTCCGGCTCCTGCAATGGATATTGTGTAACTCAGAATAAAAAAAACTGGTATTGTATTCAATCCAATTTTTTTACACGTTTTGTATAATCCTATAATAAACAGAATACTTAATATGGCACATAAAACCAATCCAATTGAAAAAAAGGTTTGAGTTTTTGTCCCCAAAGCACCTAATTCGCTTACCATTCGCGACAAATGATTGTAATTACCAAGTATAAACCCACTAATAATTGTAGTTAACCAAAAGACTATTGGAATATCAATTCCTGCATGAATAAGATTTTTAGTTTTCAATTCTGAAAAATTTAATAGATTTGTTTACACAAAAACTTTCAAAAACTCAATATAGTAAACCTTAATTGTTTTTATTTACAAACTCGTCAGTGAGTAATTGTTGTAAATGGTTTGATGAAATGTTATATTCAATATTTCCTAAATGGGCAAATGAAATTGAGCCGGTTTCTTCAGAAACAATTACCACTGAGGCATCTGTTTTTTCGGTTATTCCGATTGCTGCACGATGCCTCATACCATATTTAGCAGGCAAATCATTTCTATCGGTAGTTGGTAATACACAACGGGCTGCTACAATTTTATTATTACGAATAATTACTGCTCCATCATGTAACGGACTATTCTTAAAGAAAATACTTTCTATCAATCTGTCTGAAATATCAGAA
>MENE01000153.1:0-13330 GCA_001769005.1 Bacteroidetes bacterium GWA2_31_9b
GTGCCCGGCAACGCGTTCCAGAACTTTTGTTCCGACAGAAGCATACGCTCCTGTATCGCCTACGGCTCTTAGTTTTAATGCTGTTAACATTCCTTTTTCATTTGCACCAATTTCGATATCCATAAAAACGGGATGTCTTTTAGGATGCAATCGAATGGATTCTTCTCGTGTTAAAGTGAGTTTTACTGGTTTCTGAGTTAGATAAGCAAAAAGAGCAGTTTGTCCCTGAACACTTAAATCTTCTTTGCCACCAAAGCCACCACCATTAGGAACAAGTATAACACGAACTTTTTCTTCTGGTAATCCCAGAATCATTGCAACCTGACGACGATCTTCGTACACACCCTGACTCTGGCTGAATAATTCCAATCCACCTTTTCCATCGGGACGAGCTAAAGCGGCTTCTTTCTCTAAAAAAGCATGCTCAATTCGTTGGGTTTCATATTTTCCTTTGGATGTATATTTTGATTTCTTTAATGCTTCATCAGCATTACCAATGGTAAATTGAGTTGTGTTAAAATTATTGGGTTTATCTGGATGTACTCGTTCTCCTTCTATCGCTTTAAATACATCGGTTTCAGGTTTATAAACTTCATAGTCAATTTTAATTTTTGAAACCGCTTTGCGGGCGATTTCATCAGAATTGGCTAAAACTCCGGCAATTACATCGCCAATATAATGAGTTGTTTCGCCTTCACCAATCATTACACTCCAGTCGTTGTATATTAAACCTATCTTTTTTTCTCCGGGAATGTCTTTAGCAGTAAAGATTTTATGAACACCTTGAATCTTTTCAGCTTCAGTAATGTCAATTTTTAACACTTTCGCTTTTGGATAATCGCTCAACTTTAATGCTGCGAATAACATTCCATCAAAAAACAGATCATCAACAAATGGTCTTTCGCCTAAAGCAGTTCTATATGCATCGTATTTAGGCTGAGAAACACCAATTTTACCAGATGTTTTGGTAATCTCTAATTTTTTATTTTCACGAATTGCTTCACCTGCCAAAATGATAGCATCTTCGATTTTTTTATATCCGGTACAGCGGCAAATATGCGATTTAATAGCCTTCTGAATTTCTTCAATAGTCGGATTTGGATTATCCTGAAGTAGTACTTTCGTTCTGCTTATGAATCCGGGAGAACAAAATCCGCATTGTACAGCTCCTTTATTTACAAATGCTTTGGCAATAGTATCTTTTACATATTCGGGAAAACCTTCAGGGGTAAATATTTCAGCACCTTCTAAAGTTTTCATTTTAATTACACAGGCCAGTTTAGCTTTTCCATCAATTTCAACTGTACAGGCACCACAAACAGCCTGACCTGAACAACCATCTTTAACTGATGTAATGTGTTTATCGAGACGTAAATGATTTAATAATGTCTTTTCAGGATCACCTGAATATGTTTCTTTAACACCGTTTAAAGTAAAAGTAATCATGAGATAAGTTTTTTCAAATTATCAATTGTAGGCTCAATTGATTCGGGAATATTTAATAATTTCTGAACTGATTTTAAATCTTTTAGTCCGCTTCCAGTCAAAAGTACAACATTTTTCGAGTTGTTGTCAAGTTTGTTTTGAGTGTAATAATTTAAAAATCCTGCAAAAGATGTTGCTGCAGCAGGTTCGGCAAACAAACCTGTATTTCTTGATAAAACAGCAGATGCTTCCAGTATTTTTTCATCAGAAACTGATAATATTTCTCCTTTGTATTTCTGAATATAATATTTAGCCATATAAAAGTTTCGTGGAATATCAACAGAAATGGAATCGGCAAGTGTATTACTTGGTTTTATTTCAAAGTTTGTATTATTTATATTTCTGATTAGATTATTACTTCCTTCAGATTGAACAGCAACAATTACAGGTATTTTATCAATCATTTTTAGATTTAGAAGATCTTCAAACCCTTTATAAACGCCGGAAATAATTACACCATCGCCAACAGGAACAAAAACTTTATCGGGTATTGACTCATTGAGTTGCTCAAAAATCTCGAACGAAACTGTTTTCTTTCCTTCTATTGTTAGTGGATTAAATGCTGTATTTCGGTTATACCAGCCAAACTCTTCGGTTGCTTTAATGCTAAAATCAAAAGCATCATCGTATGTACCTTTAACCGGAACAATGGTTGCCCCGTACATAATAATCTGGGTTAATTTAGCTAAAGGGGCTGTTTCAGGAACCATTACTATTGCTTTCTGTCCTTGCGAAGCACAAATACCTGCCAGAGACGAACCCGCATTGCCTGTTGATGCAGCTACAATGGTATTTAAATCGTTTTCTTTAGCAAATGCTGAAACAATTGATGATGCTCTGTCTTTAAATGAAAATGTAGGATTTTGAGAATCATCTTTAAGAAACAAACTTAATGGTAGGTCTTTATTATCCAGTTTATTATATTCGTACAAAGGTGTATTGCCGACTTTTAGTTTTGGAAGACTTTTAATTTGATTTATTGGTAATAACTCAAGAAAATTGTTTTTTGATAGGTCTTTAAAATTAATATTTTTCTTAATGAGTTCAGGAAAGTTATAAACGACTTTAAGAACACCTTTCGGTGGCATCGATTCACTATTTTCTTTACTACAATTTGGGCATAAATAAATAATATCATTTGTAAAGAATTGTTTTCCACAATCGATACACTCATAAATGAATTTTTGGCTTTGAACTTTTGTTGACATAATACTATACAATTCGTCGAATTTAACTATTATTTTTAACTTAACTTAAAGTTAAATAAAAAGGTGTCTCTGTGTTTTTTGAACTTAATTCATTTGAGACACCTTTTATTAACAGTAAGATTTGAGTGTTTATTAAAGGTTTTTCAATAAACCGGTTCTATCGTTAAATTCATTAATTAAATCATCCCAATGAGTAAGTTGTAAAAACAATTTATTCCATATCTCACGATCGTACCATAACTGGTTCAGGTCTTCAACTTCCTTACCTTGTTGTTCAACCCATGTGAAATACTTCAAATTATGAATAGCTTTTCTATCATTATAATTCAATTCTTTCATGTTGTCAGTCTTTGAACCTAAAATGCATTTTTCAAAGTCTTTAACAGCCTGTATTTCTGAATATTTTCCTTTTTCTTCGTTCAGTTCTTCAATTCGTGATTGATACATATCGGCCGAGTCAGTTGCAATAGTTACAATAACATCATCTTCGGTCATTTCGTAGTATTTTGCAGTCTTAATTGCAGAAATAATATTTCCAATACCAGATATTCCGATTAAATGTAAGTTTTTAATTACTTCAGGATCAACACCCATTGATTTTAGGTATGAATGACCTTCTTTTTCGTTAAATAATCGTAAAATTCGCATGCAATCTTCATCGTCGATAGCTGTAACAACATCGGTATTTTTTACATTGTGAATCCATGGAACGTGTTTATCGCCAATACCTTCGATACGGTGACCACCAAAACCATTCATCAATAATGTTGGACATTGTAATGCTTCAGATGCAACAACTTTAATATGTGGAGCAATTGTTCTTAAATAATCACCAGCAGCTATTGTCCCGGCAGAACCAGTTGCAGAAATATAACCTGCAAGTTTGCTCTTCTTTGTTTTTACAAGATTATATAAATCTTCAATTGCCCTACCAGTTGTATTATAGTGCCATGCAGCATTTCCAAACTCATCAAACTGATTAAATATAACACAATCAGGACGTGTTCTACGGATTTCCCAACACTTATCATATATTTCTTTAACATTTGATTCACAACCCGGAGTTGCAATTACTTCAGAACCAATAACATCACGTAACCAGGTAAATCGTTCTTTGCTCATTTCCTGTGGTAAAATAGCAACAGATTCAGTACCCATTAACTTAGAATCGAAAGCACCACCACGACAGTAATTTCCTGTTGATGGCCATACAGCTTTATTGTAAGTAGGATCAAACTCGCCGGTAGTAATTCTTGGAGCAAGGCAACCATAAGCTGCACCAACTTTATGTGCACCTGTTGGAAACCATTTACCAATTAATACAACGATACGTGCATTACTACCTGTTATTGATTTTGGAATCTCTAAATAATTCACATTTCCATATAAACCACCTTTTTCTTTTGGTTCATTTTTCCATGTTATTCTGAAAAGATTTAATGGATTTATTTCCCACAAACCAATATTTTTTAACTGATTTTTAATTTTATCAGGAATCAATTCAGGGTTTTGTTGTTGTTTAAAGGTAGGAAGAATAATTTTTCTTTCTTTAAATCGATTAACTGCGTTTTGCAGTACTTTTTCGTTTGTTACTTTATCAATAATTTGAATCATAATCTAAACTATAATATGTTTTTTTATACATGCAAGATAGGTTATATATTAATATATTCTTCATATACTTTAAATTATAGAAAAAAGAGCTAATATTTTGAATAAATATAGAATTAATATATATTTGTACAAATTATTGTAATTATTAACAGGAAAATAAGCTACCATGAAACCACTTGACGAAATTGACCGAAAGTTATTGAATGTTTTACAAACAAATAGCAGGATTACCATACGTGAATTATCGGAAAAGCTTCATTTATCGACAACTCCAATTCATGAACGTATTAAAAAGCTTGAAAAAAGTGGATATATTAAACAATACTTAACTCTGATTGATCCAAAATTAATTGGTAAGAAACTCATTGCTTATGTTTCAGTTTCATTAAATAAACATACCAAAGAAGCAATTGATGAATTCGAAAAAGAAATGGATAAAATGGATGAAGTAATGGAATGTTATTACATTTCAGGTAATATCGATTTTCTTTTAAAAGTATATTGTAACGATATGGATGATTTTCACTACTTTGTTACATCAAAATTTTCGTCTATTGAAAACATAAATCAGTTTTACAGTTCATTTGTAATGACTGAAGCAAAAGTGAAACAGCAATTTAAATTGTAGATTTTTATTTCAAGTAGATATAAAGCATAGATTTCATCACGATCCCTTTTGGGGTCGTTTTTTTTGTAAATTTTATTTAAAAAAATTTTAACCCCAACCCCTTAAAAAGGGGCAATAACAGCTACTTCTATATCATGCAGTTAGCCCTCCTTAATAAGGAGGGTTGGGAGGTTTAAACATTAAGTAATTGATTTTGAATTACAATTACCAGCATGCGAGGACATGCTGTCCGTGCATTTTATAAAAACAAACACGGACGTGGACGTCTGCGATAGCAGTGAAGCAGTCTCTTAGAGTTTCCCTGCATTCCGCAGGCGGGCTTCGCTCTGCTTGTTAAACTATTTCAATAAATTCTACACAAACACCAGATTTTCTGCTGCCTTTAACAGGATGCTCATTTCCACTGCTTGCTTTTGGCTATATTCCTTAACATCACTTATAAAATCGATTTTCAGAATTTGTAAATCTATTTTATTAAGTACTACAACAACATCATTCGATTTAAAGGTGAAAATTTCAGAATCTTCTGTCAGGCTTGATATTACTCCATCTTGTTTATGTAACAATTCTTTGGTGTTTCCACTTAACTTTAAATAAAAACCTTCATCAGCTTTATCAAATGATGGTTTAGTTAACCAGAATTTTGGTTTTTCCTTATAAGGTGCAGAGTTAGTAGGGCAGAAGGTGTTACAATTACCACACTCATTGCAAAAGTTAGCTATATTTAAAATCTGGTATTTCTGAGTAATTTCAAACAATCTGTCGTACTTAATTTCAATTTTTCCGTTTCCAATAAATACTGCTTTTTGAAGCATGTAATTTACAGGTTCAATTTCGTAAGAGTAGTTTGCAAAATTAGGACACACTGTTGTACAAATATTACAAATCTCATCGCAATGCAAACATCGCGATGCTTCATCAACAATAGTTTGTTTATCTAATGTTTCACTTACCAGTTTAAAGTTTTTCCTATCATTAAAATCGATTTCTTTTAACTCAGGAGCATACTTCCTGACTGCTCGTTTTAGTATCAGTTCTCTTTTGCTGTGATTTTTTCCATTTGTCGGTTTGGAAATATGAAAATCAATGGCAGCTTTTTTAATGATTTGCTCAGCAGCTTTTCGTCCATCACCAATGGCTTTAATTGCTGTTGCTGCGCCACGTAAAGCATCGCCTCCAATAAAAATGTTTTCAAGTTGTGTTTGGTAATTAGTCAAATCGGCTTTAAGCAGCTCATTTTGAATAAAATCTATATCCAGATTTTGTCCGATAGCAGGAATAATCGTATCGCAAGCAATTTCAAATTCTGAACCTTCAATTTTAACAGGTTTTCTACGTCCCGATGAATCCTTTTCGCCCAATTCCATTCTGCTGCATAACAATGCCTTTACTTGGCCATTTTCGCTGATTACTTTTTCAGGAGCAGTGAGTTCAATTATTTCCATTCCTTCTTCAAGTACAGCTTTTATTTCGCCCTGATCTGCCGGCATTTCTTGTATTGAACGTCGGTAAACGATGCTTACTTTACCTTCTTTTCCAACTAGTCGGTATGCTGTGCGTGCAGCATCCATTGCGGTATTTCCACCACCAATGATTACTACATTTTTACCAATTCCTGTATTTTCACTTTTTTTGGCATTAAAAAGAAATTCTAAAGAATCAAGAACACCTGCAGATTCAATTCCGTCAAGCTGAAAAGGAGCGGAAAGCTGCGCTCCAGCACCAATAAATATATACTCGTTATTTTCTTTTAATGATTGGAACTTGTTTTTATCAACTTTGCTACTAAAATGAATTTGAACACCTAAATTGGTAACACGTTTAAAATCTTTTTCTATAGCTTCGTTGGTTAACCTGAAACCGGGAATAGCATATTGAACCATTCCGCCTGCTTTTGATTTTTGTTCAAAAACTTCGACAGTAAATCCAGCTAAAGCAAGGTAATAACTACATGATAATCCTGAAGGACCGGCACCAATTACTGCCACTTTAATTCCGTTTTTATATGCAGGTTTTAATTTTACTTCATCCTGTTCAGAAATAAAACGTTTTACTTCACGAATGAGTAAAGATTGGTCGTAATTTATACGTGTACATTTATTCTGACATAAGTGGTCGCAAACCATTCCAGTAATTGCAGGAAATGGATTGGTTTTTAAAATCACTTCGTATGCTTTATCAAATTGATTATTTGATGCATAATACATGTAATCAGGAATATCCTGATTTGTTGCACAAGTATCTTTACATGGAGCTGAAATACAATCAAAATAGCTTAATTTTCGCTCTGTTTTAATATCCGGGGTAAGAATATGCTCCCGAACGTATTTGTTAAAATTTAAGGTCTTTTCGGCGTATTTTTTAAGATTTATAAGCGATGTTTCTTTGTCGATATTTACTTTGAAACTTTCTCTAAGCTCATCGAAATACTGGTGTAATCTCATGTAACCACCCGGCTTTAAAATATCGGAACAAACAGTAACTGTTTTAAATCCACAGGCTAGAATATCAGAAACATTAAAAGCATCGGCTCCTGCTGAAAATGAAAGCTGTAATTCACCGTTAAATTCGTGTTGGAGTTTATTTGCAACATTTATTGATATTGGGTGTAAAGCTCGACCGCTCATGTACATCATATCAATTGAATCACCAAAAATTGTTTTGTTGTTAATAGATTCCAGTGTATTGGTTAGTTTAAGTCCAAACTCCAGGTTTTTGTTTTTTGCAGTTTTCTGTAACGATTTTATAATGTTAAGTGCATCTGGGTACTTCAAATCATGCTCAAAAGCAATATCAGGAACATTGGTTTTAAATCCTAAAGTCTTATTTAAAATTTCTCGTAATTTTTCAGGACCTAAAAGTGTAGGATTGAGTTTAACGTAGGTATGCAGGTTTTTTTCTTTTAACAAATAGCTTGCAATAGCTTCAATTTCGTTAGCCGGACAACCATGCATGGTTGATAATGTAATGTTATTCGAAAGTTGCGATGGAATTTGTATTGAGTCAATTTCAGGATAAATATCTTTTATTTCCTTGATTTTCGATTCCAATTCATGTGTACAACTATCCATTTTACTAAAAAACCATTGTACATTGTCTTTTAAAATTCCTTCAAGATTATAACCAACACTCATATTGAAAATGATTCCGGGTGTTTTTCCCAGTTTCAATTTATGGTTTAAAATATGAATGATAATCCAAGCATTCAGGTATTCATTAAAACTCTCGTTGATTTTAAGTTCTTGAGACCATTCACTATTATAACCTTCGTCCTGCATATCGATACAAGGCTTTGAAACTTCAAGCTCATCGAGTGTCTGAATCGTTTTTAATTCGATATATCGAGCACCCATAAGCCAGGCACCAATAATATTTTGAGCCATTTGCGAATGAGGACCAGCTGCAACACCAATAGGAGTATCAATGGTTTGATTAAATTGTTCAGTTTTAAATGGATTTTGTTGACCCGGATTAAAGAACAATTCGTTTGGAATACCAAAAATGCTATTATTAGATTTTAATTCGTTTAAAACGAGTTGAAGCAATTGCTTTATTTCTATAGGGTAGAATTTGTCTGACATGATAAACTGTTTGAATTTGATACTCTTATTTAATCAACAAATCTAAATAAAAGAGCTGTAATTCTTAAATTTCATCTATATTTATGATGAAATTTGGAAAAAAGATGATGCAAAACCAAAAAAGCCTATTAAATTATTCTGCAATTATTCTTGCAGCAGGAGAATCGTCGCGAATGGGTTCATCAAAATCGTTTTTGAAATATAATGAACACGAATTATTTATTCAGCATATTATTAGCGAATACATTAATTTTGGGTGCAATAGCATTATTGTCGTAACTAATGTAACAGATGCTAAATGGTTCATTGATAATGCAAATATACTTCCTAAAAATTTATTTATCCTGATTAATCATCATCCAGAATGGCATCGGTTTTATTCATTAAAATTGGCTGCAAAAGAAGCAATTAAAAACGATTATGTTTTTGTTCATAATGTCGATAATCCATTCGTAAACGTGAATGTATTAATTGAATTAATGGCAAACAGACAAGAAGCTGAATATATAATACCTGAATACAAAGGAAAAGGCGGTCATCCAATTTTGATTTCACAAAAAGTGATACATGATATTGTTAAAGAAAATCAGGATCAGATTCATTTAAAGGATTTTCTAAATAGACACATAAAGAAAAAAGTTGTAGTTGAAGATGAAAAAATATTAGTAAATATCAATAACATTGATGAATATAAGTCTTATTTTTAATGACTCAATGATATTAAGATTTGTTTTTCTTTTTCTTAAAAATATTCCCAATTCCAAATCCAATTTGTTCAATAGCTTCAATCCCTTTTGAAATAGTTTCTGAAGAAATATCTTCATAATTTTCGTTTTGGTGATAACTGCTAAATTGTTGTGGATAAATAACAATCTTATTGTTGTTACTAAAATACTTCTCTAGTTTTGCAGGAATGTTATCGAGAACACTCATATACGAAAAAGAATTTTTTCTTGCAGAAATAAAAATGATTAAATCATCATCGGAAATATGACGGGATAGTACTAGGAAATCAGACCAATCGTTAAAATCATTAAAACTTATAGAATTACTTAAACGTTTTACTTTAATTTCAATTTTTAATGCATTCTGAGTTTTTTGATTTCCAAAATGAATTATTGGAATAGTTAATTCATGTGACAAACGGAATGCTTTTTTTAGCCAAACACTAAAACTAGCTTCTTTCTCAGCTAAAGGAGGAGTTAAAAGAACAATTCTTTTATGAGTAATTAATGGTTTTGTTAGATTACAGAAAAATAAGTTTTTATCTAAATTATTAATTATTGATTGGAACTTTTCACCTGTAATTTTATCGATAATCCCTGTTTTTTTAGGCCACCCAAGAACTAATATATCAATCATTAGCTCTTTTGATATACGGGCAATTCCACTTGCTGGATTATAATCAATTGTGGCGATTGTGTTTACTCTAATTTCACTTGCAGCACCATGTTTAACAAATTCTTCGAGTTTTTTTCTTGTATTTATAATATTAATTTCTGCTTCATTATTATTTGGAACTACACATAGTATGGTAATAGGGTTAACTGATTTTTTATCTTTTATTAGAAGAGTAAAATTCAATAATTTATCAATATTGGAAATGTTGGCAACAGGAATAAGAATGTGCTCATTAAATGAAAAATTAAATCCTTTTAATTGAGTATTTGAGTTTTCGCTTGTAATAATTATTTTCTTAGCAGCTTTTTCAGTTGCAAATGAAGCTATAATACAAGTAACTAAAATTAAAATAATAGTGCCATTAAGTATGTTTTCATCAAGAATACCAGCTTTATAACCAACAAGAATTACAGCTAAAGTTGCTGCTGCATGCGAACTACTTAACCCAAAAATTAGTTGTCTTTGTGCACTTGAATATTTAAAAAAGAGTTGAGTAAAAAAAGCAGCAATCCATTTACCAATTAATGCAACAGTGGTAAGAACAACAGCAACAATTAATGCTTTAGGACCTTTAAAAATAACATTAATATCAACTAACATTCCAACAGAAATTAGAAAAAACGGTATAAACAATGAATTTCCAATAAATTCAATTCTGTTCATTAGAGCCGAAGAATGTGGAATAAGTCGATTTAAAGTTAATCCAGCGATAAAAGCTCCTATAATTGGTTCTAAACCAGCCATTTCAGCTAAAAAGGCAGCAAAAAAAAGTATAGATAATACAAAAATATAATGAGCATGTTTTTCACTTTCCAGTTTTTGGAAAAACCATTTTGTAATTCTTGGAATAATATAAAACATAATAAAAGAAAAAATAACAAGAGAAATAATAAGCTTTATCCAAAATTCCTGATTAAGGCTACCCTCATTATTACTCATTATTATTGCCAGAATAATTAAAACAGCAGTATCGGTAAGTATAGTTCCTCCAACTGTAATTGCTACTGCCTGGTTTTTAGAAATTCCTAGCCTACTTACAATTGGATATGCAACCAAAGTATGTGTTGCAAACATACTGGCAGTTAATAAACTTGCATTCAAACTGAAATTTAAAAGGTAGTAACATACTGGAAACCCTATAGATAATGGAAAAATAAATGTTAAGAATCCAAATACAAAGCTTTTATTCTTGCTAATTTTAAATTCATTCATATCTAATTCCAAACCGGCAATAAACATAATATAAAGTAAACCGATAGTAGAAAAAAGGTCAATTGCTGAATTTTTCTCAAGTATATTTAATCCAAATGGACCAATAATAACTCCAGAAATAATTAATCCAATGATTGCAGGAATATTCAACCGTTTAAGTAAAATCGGAGATAATAATATGATGAAAAGTATTAACGAAAAAATTAAAACAGGATTACTCAAGGGTAGATTAAACTGATGTAAGATATGTTTAAAAAGATCACTCATACATTATCGATAAATATAATTACAATAATAGCAATAATAATTTTGATGTTAAAAGAGAATAAAATTTAAATTTTTAGAATCATTTTTTTAAATTCAAGAATATTCTATCGCTTATACTTGACATTAGGTATTTTTATTTCTTAACTTGTATAATATTAATTTATTGATTATGAAAAGGATCAATAAAAATATTGTTATTGTATTCCTTATTATTCAGGCTATTGTATTTTTCAATTTAAACATATTTTCTCAAGAAGCTATTGTTGTTCATAATAAAGTTGGGGTTGTTATTGACTCATTAGAAAACTTCAATTATTTACTTTTTACTGATTATTCATTCGATGATATCATATTGGCTCAGGTATTTAAATATCCTGATAATAGATTTAAATTGGTGGTTTATCTGAAAAATGATTCAGTTGTTGAAAAGGAAATTGATAAGGACTATATTAAACTAATTAACAATAAAATAGCACATTATGAGAATAATTATGTGGAAAATGATACCATAAATCAATATTCAATTTTTCTTGATGATGGCTCTGTTTTGGCTGGTAAAATAAGATCATTTACAAATAAAAAAATTGAATTATTTTCTGAATCATTTGACATTATAAGAATTGATATTCATAAGGTTGTAAAAGTTGAAAATTATAATCATTCTGAAATTAAAAGTATAACGACAATTGAAAATCCTCATTATTCAAGATATTTTTATGCCCCTTCAGCTATGCCATTAGATAAAAAAGAAGGGTATTTTCAAGACATTTATCTTTTACTTTTATCTTGTAATTACTCAATTACAAGTCATATATTAATAGGAGGAGGTTTCTCAATTATACCAGGAGCTGATATTAACGAGCAAGCGTATTTTTTGAATGCTAAAGTTGCTTATCAAATTACTGACAAATTTTACTTGGGTGGTGGTGGTTTGTTTTTTGGGATAGGCGCAGAAAATTCTTCATTTGGTATTGGCTATGCGGTTGGAACGTATGGAAGCAAAGATCACAATGCAACATTAGGAATTGGATATGGTTATTCTGGTGATAAACTGATGGAAACTCCAGTTATTACTGTTTGTGGAATGACCCGATTATCAAAACGAATTTCATTATTGTCGGAAAACTGGTTAGGTTCAGTAACTTATAATGAGAGTATCCCTCCTAACTTTGTTGATACCAGATCTGTTACCGAATTTCATTGTTTGCTATCTTATGGCCTTCGTTTTTTTGGTGAAAAGATTAGTGTTGATATAGCATTCCTAAATGTTCCTACAAGCGAAGAAGTTTACTTTCCAGGAATCCCTTATATCGACTTTGTTGTGCGGTTTTAAGTATTGTCTTAAATCAAATATTTATTTGAAAATAATTCATATTATTAATGCAAAATCGCAAACAATTTCAGATTCAATTTTTTATGTTAAAAAGCGAAGCTTTTATTTGGCTTCGCTTTAATAGTTTTACTATTTCTGATACAACCGCATGAGAACTTTTTCAGGAGTTAATGGTGCATCGAAATCGATTTTATACGTTGGATTATATGCTTTAATTGCTTTTTGGATAGCGAAAAAAGCGCCTATTCCATAATTGAAAGGAGGTTCGCCTACAGCTTTCGATCTTAGTAATGCCAAATCAGGTCCGTCGGATTCTAATGCTGTTACTTGTATGTTTTTTGGTGCAGAATAAATATCTGGAACTTTATAAGTTGTTAAACTATTCGATAAAAGTTTCCCTGTTTTATCATATACCAGTTCTTCCATAGTCATCCATCCGATTCCTTGTACAACAGCTCCTTCAACCTGTCCTATATCTATAGTAATATTCATACTGTTCCCAAAATCATGAACAATTTTTACATCATCTACTTTGTATGTTCCTCGAATACAATCAAGAGTAACAGTTATTATGGCTGTTCCATAAACATGATAAGCAAAT
>MENE01000153.1:13339-32021 GCA_001769005.1 Bacteroidetes bacterium GWA2_31_9b
TTTCTGTTTTCTGATTGTTTTTATAAATCTGTTCATCCCTGATTTCAATTTCAGAATCCTTACAATTCAGCATTTTCGCGGCAGATTGTTTTAATCTTTCTAAAAGTGAAGTGCAGGCAATTCGCAATGCATTTCCATTTAAGTCGGCACCTGAACTAGCTGCAGTAGGAGAAGTATTTGCTACTCGGGTTGTATTTGTTGATTCAATTTTTATTCTTTTTGGATCAACAGAAAGCACATGAGCTGCAACCTGAATCATTTTGGTATTTACAGCCTGACCCATTTCAATAGCTCCCGTACTCACTCCAATACTTCCATCCTGATAAATGTGAACCAATGCACGAGCCTGATTCATTGGTGTTTTGGTAAACGAAATTCCAAAACACAATGGCATGGTTGATATTCCTTTTTTAGATTCCGTATTCTTTGAATTAAACTCTTTAATATCGGCTTCAATTTTATTGATATTGTATGTTTCGTTGGCAGTTATATAGCTTTTGCCAATATTTACATTTTTTGCAATCTGACCAAATTGAAATTCATCATTTTCTTTCAGGAAATTTTTCTCCTGAATATCAGATGGAGATATATTCAGTTGGCAAGCAGCTTTTGCAATTGCCGATTCAATTACAAACATTCCTTGGGGAGCACCAAACCCCCTGAACGCTGTGTTTGGTGGAAGATTCGTTTTACAACTGTAAACTGTAACTTCAGTATTCGGAATGAAATAAGCATTTGTAGAATGGAATAATGTACGTTCCATTATTGCTGGCGATAAGTCGGAAGCAGCACCACCATTTTGATACATTATCGTTTTATATGCAAGTATTTTTAAGTCTTTCGATAATCCAATCTTAAAATCGGAACTATACGGATGACGTTTTCCTGTCATTCGCATATCATCATGTCTGTTTAAAGCAATTTTAACAGGTTTTTGAAGGATGTGTGATGCTAATGATACCATACAAGCAAACGGAGTTGCCTGATCTTCTTTTCCACCAAAACCACCTCCTAAACGGGCAACATCAATTTCAACCCGATGCATTGGTAAATTTAAAACCCGGGCAATCATTTTCTGAACCAATGTAGCTCCCTGAGTTGATGAATGAACTCGTAAGCCACCATTATCGATAGGATACGCATAAGAACCTTGTGTTTCTATATATAAATGCTCCTGACCGCCACTCTCTACTTTACCTTCAAATATGTATTCACACATATTCCATGTATCATCAATATTTCCGATTCTAAATGTTCTTGGAGGAATGAGTAAATGTCCTTGTTCTTTAGCTACTCGTGGATCAGTAATTACTTCGTATTCTTCAAATTTACTATAAATAAGTTTTAAAGCTTTCCTGGCAATATACTCACTTTCGGCAACAACAAACAAAATAGGTTGTCCTTGATAATGAACTTCGTTTTCGGCAAAAAGAGTTTCGTCTTCAATAATTCCGCCAATCTGGTTTCTACCGGGAATATCTTTGTAACTAAATATTTGAATAACACCAGATAATTTTTCTGCATCAGAATAATCGAGCAATGAAATTTTACCATGAGCAATTGGCGATGCAAAAATGGCTCCGTATAAAGTACCTTTTTGAACAGGAATATCATCTAAATAAACCGACTTGCCTGTAACATGTGATATGGAATCTATATTTTTCATGATTTTTTCTTTAGCTTACTAATTCTCTTAATGATATTTTCTCCGGAAAAAGCTTAATAAAATGTGCAAAAAGTAGTTGTCTGAGCAACAATCGTTTGTATTCTTCGCTTCCCCTGATATCACTTATAGGTGATATTTCTTCCTGCATTATGGAGTTTGCTTTTATAATAACTCCGTTGGTTATATGTTTTTCTGATAAATATTCTGATGTAAGTTTTAAAAACAATGGAACAGGACTTACTCCACCAACTGAAATTCTGCACTCTTCAATAACTTCATTTTTATACTTAACAAAAAATGCTGTATTCACGCTAGCTATATCGAGGTAAGTTCGTTTGCTCACTTTCTCAAAATTGAAAAGGTATTCTTTTTCAGGGATAGGAAAAGAAATGCTCTCAATGTATTCTCCTTCTTTAATATCAAACTTTTTATATGCAAGGAAAAAATTCTTTAAAGGAACTATTCTTGTGTTGTTATCAAGTTTTAATTGTACACTGGTATTAAGAGCGAGGAAAAAAATCGATAAATCGGCAATGGGTGATGCATTCATGATATTACCGGCAACAGTTCCCATATTACGTATAGGCTCTGACGATATTAATTTAAAGTAATCCTTTATTGTAGGAATTATATCCAACATAATAGGAGAATGCATCAATTCATTTGCAGTAACTGAAGCTCCAATTATACAGTTATTATGTTCTTTCTTAATTAATCTCAAGTCTTCACGATCGTAAAATAAATCCAATTCCGACTCATAAATTTCATCTGCTTTTTGAACCATTAAATCGGTTCCACCACCAATAATTTTACTTGCTGATTTTTTATTTGTTTGAGGATTTTCAATATCAGCCAATTGCATTTGAATTGTTAAAAAATATTCAGGTAGAAAATTATTTTTCACAAGCCATTCAATAGGTTTTTCAACGCTTTTTCCCTGATATAATTTCGAAATACTTTCAGCTGCTCGTTCAATTGATTTATAACCTGTACATCGACAAATGTTTCCGCTTACAGAAGCCATTGCCAAATCTTTTGTTGATATTCCTTTTGACATTCCATGCCCGGTTAAGGACATAACAAGTCCGGGGGTACAGAATCCACATTGTGTAGCAGCATTGTCAACCATTGCATTTTGAACAGGCGATAAATGCTTCATGTTTAAACCTTCAATAGTAACTATATGTTTTCCTTGAACATTACCAAGAGGAGTAAGGCAGGATACAATACTTTTATATACAACTTCATTTGCTTCCAGTCGTCCTTCCAGCACGGTGCAGGCACCGCAATCACCTTCGCGGCAACCTATTTTTGTTCCCGGTAAATCCTTCTGGTAGCGGATAAAATCGAGCAAGCTGATACCTGCAGGGTTATCGGTTTTTATCAGTTGGTTATTTAAAATGAATGTTATCATATGTAAATTTAATTTGAGTGCTTAACTATGAATGCTAAATCGTTTTGATTTTTTTTCTGATTGTTCAGGTAACTTTTCTTCTTCTGTATTGCTGAATACATGAACCACATTAAAATATTTAGCGTTTATAAGGCAATAAATTGATTGTCCTTTATGTAATAGTAGTTTTTCTCGAATCGCTTGTGATATCTCAACCAAAACTTCGAATCCACAATCTACAACACAATATAAATTATTCGTATTTTCAATAATTTGTGTTACTTTTCCCTGCAACTGATTTTGTAACGATGTTTCTTCAGTATAATCAAGGCTAAGAGCGATATCGTCTGGTTTAATGCATAATTGAATTTTAGTACCTTTTGTTATTCCTTTTGTTAAAAGCTTCGATTGAGTCGATATCTTTACCTGAGTATTATTAGTAGTTAAAATAAAAACATTATCCTTTTTATCAAAATCATTGAAATAGGCAAAAAGTGTATTCTGATATTTCTTTGGTCGAATCAAATTGGATTTTTCACCATTCTTTATCAGGTTAAAGACATGATCGGTGGCTGTTATTTTTCCATTTTCAACAAGAATAATCTGATGAGTAAGTTTTAAAATATCTTCCAAATGATGACTAATAATTAGCATAGGAACCTTAAAATGATGATTTATACTAAGCAAATAGGAAATTATCTGCTTCCTTTTAGAACAATCGACATTCGAAAATGGTTCATCAAGTAAAAGTAAACTGGGCTGGGAGAGAAGTGCTCTCCCTATAGCGACTCTCTGTCTTTCACCACCCGAAAGTTGTCGGGGCATTTGGTTTAACAAGGATTCCAAATCGAGCAATTCTATAACATCCTGTAATTGAATATTTTTCTTTTTCTTTTTAATATAGAGCTCGCTAAACGTAAGGTTTTTCTGAACCGACAAATGTGGAAATAATAAATTTTCCTGAAAAACATAACCAATGTTTCTTCGTTTTGATGGGAGATTCTTTTTTTCGTTACTATTAAACAATTGAATTTTATTCAGATTAATCTCACCACTTTCAGGAATATATAAACCCGACAGAAGATTAAACAGGGTTGTTTTTCCTGCACCTGAAGGTCCATAAATGCCAGTTATCGAACTATTCGTAGCAAAGTCATAGTCGAATTGTTTGTTACCTAAGGAATATTTAACTGACTTAAATTCTATCATTACTTTATTAAATATTTTTTCTTTTTATTCAGATATTCTGAAGCTATTATAGCAATTAAAGAGATTACAACTGAAAAAACTACCAAGCGTGTAACCTGAATTTCTTTTCCAGGAATTTGCATATTTGAATATACCATTAGAGCAATAGTTTGTGTTTTACCAAAAATATTTCCTGCAAATGAAATAGTTGCTCCAAATTCGCCTAAACTACGGGCAAAGACTAAAACAGCTCCACTTAATATGCCGGGGAAAGCCATTGGTAAATAGATTCTAAAGAAAGTGCTTATTTTCGAAGCACCTAAAGAACCTGATGCTTTTGCAAAATCAGGATCAATTAGTTCAAATGATGATTTTATGTTTCTTACAGCAAGAGGCAACGATACAACCATTGATGCTATTAGCAAAGCAATAAAATTAAATGCAAGTTGTATACCAAATGTAGTAAATAACCAATGACCTAATATACCATTTTTACCCAAAAGCACAAGTAAAAGGTAACCGGTAACAACCGGCGGAGCTACAAGCGGAATACTTATTAAACCTTCAACAATCAGTTTCCCGAAAAAATTCTTTGTGGCCAATATCCAACCCAACCAAATTGCAAGCGGAATAGTTAAAAGAGTGCTTAAACAAGCTACTTTTAATGTTAGAATAATTACAGTTATTTCGTCAGAACTAAACATTTCAATTTAAATCAATAATAAAACCGTGTTTTTTTAAAATATTTTTAGATTCAATGGTTTTGAAATAAGTATACAATTTTTTTGACTCTAGATTTGAATTCTTGATTTCAGCAACATAAAACAAAATGGGGGAACACAAATTTTCAGGTATTTCACATACAATATTTACTTTTTCAGATTTTATTGCTTCAGTGTAATATACTATTCCCCAATCACATTCACCAAGTTCGACATAATTTAAAACTGATGACACATCCTTTGCCAGAATTATTTTGTTCCTTATTTTAGTGTACCATCCAAGTGTGTCGAGTACTTTTTTTGCATATTTGCCTGCAGGAACATACGAAGGATCGCCAATTGCAATTTTATCCGGAATTATTGATTCAATATTAAACTGCTCAGAAAAATCAATTGTAAAATTTTTATTTTTAGGACATACAATTACTAATCTGTTTTTAGCAAGTACTGAAATTGTGGAATCTATTAGAGTATTATTGCTTTTTAAATAGTTAATCCAATTTAAATCAGCAGAGATAAATAAATCTGCTTTTGCTCCACTGGCAATTTGTCGTGCAAGATTTCCTGATGCAGCATAGTTTTTTTCAATTTGAATTGTATATTCTGTACAAAAGGAATCTGTGATTTCGTTTACTGCAAGAATAGTTCCTGCAGCTGCAAAAAGACTGATGTTTGACTTTACTTTAGAAGGTTTATTACATGAACTATTGATTACTAATAAAACGAATAATAATGGAAATATTAATAATATATTGGATCGTTTATTCATGAATCTGCCTGTGTTTTCTAATGTTAATTGTTGGGAAAAATACAAAATAATATCTTAAATCGACAGGTTTTTAACCAATTGTTCTTTAGAACTTGTGAAAATTAGATTAATGTTCTATAATCTGTTTAATATCTGTTATATTTTTCTAATTAAATGTATTTTTATTAGAAAATCCATTTTTAGTAATAACAAAAAAGGTTCCGAACCGGAACCTTAACTTGTTAACTTAAACTTTCAACTTTTTCTCAATGGATTCAATCTGACCTTTAAACCGTTTATCGGTATCCATGAGATTATTAACTGTTTTACATGCATGAAGTACGGTTGCATGGTCTTTTCCACCAATTTGTGAGCCAATAGATGCAAGTGATGATTTTGTTAATGTTTTTGAGAAATACATTGCAATCTGGCGCGCCTGAACTATTTCTCTTTTTCGTGTTTTTGATTGTAAAACATCTGTTGGTAAATTAAAATAATCGCAAACCACTTTTTGAATATAATCAACCGATAATTCTTTTTTAGAATTCTTTACCAATCTTTCGATCATTTGTTTCGCAAGCTCAAGAGTGATTTCTTTTTTATTTAATGTTGATTGTGCCAACAAAGAAATCAAAGCTCCTTCAAGTTCTCTGATATTTGAAGTAATATGAGATGCAATATATTCAATTACTTCATCAGAAATATCAATACCGTCGTGATAAATTTTTTGTTTTAGAATTGCAATTCTTGTTTCAAAATCAGGGGTTTGTAAATCGGCAGATAATCCCCATTTAAAACGTGAAAGTAATCGTTGTTCCATGCCCTGTATTTCAACAGGAGCTTTATCAGACGTTAAAATCAGTTGTTTTCCTGATTGATGTAAATGATTAAAGATATGGAAAAATATATCCTGAGTTTTGTCTTTACCTGCAAACTCATGAACATCATCAATAATTAAAACATCAATCATCTGATAAAAATGCAAAAAATCGTTTTTGTTGTTATTACGAACTGATTCAACAAATTGTGTTTGAAATTTATTCGCATTCACGTAAAGCACCGTTTTCTCAGGGAATAGTTCTTTAACCTGAATTCCTATAGCTTGAGACAAATGTGTTTTACCTAAACCCGAATCGCCGTATATAAACAAAGGATTAAAAGCTGTTCCTCCAGGGTTATTTGCAACTGCATTTCCTGCTGAACGTGCTAAACGATTACATTCGCCTTCAACAAAATTGTTGAAGCTGTTGTCGGGATTTAATCTCGGATCAACGTGTAGTTTTTTTATTCCTGGAATTACAAAAGGATTTTTAATCGATTTTTCATCAGAATTAAAAGGAACTGTAACCGGTTTGTTTTTGAGTTCTGTTTTGTAATTCGTTGGAAATTTTACTGTGAAAGGTTTGTTGTTTGAATAAATGCTGTTTTCCATTACAACACTATATTCTAGCTTAGCGTTTTCTCCAAGTTCTTTACGAAGTGTTTTGCGAAGAATATCAATGTATTGCTCTTCGAGATATTCGTAAAAAAATGGACTGGGAACCTGAATGGTCAATATATTCTCTTCAATCTTTAAGGGAATAATAGGCTCAAACCACGTTCTAAAGCTAATTGATGGGACATTGTCCTTAATTATTTTTAAACAATTGTTCCATACTTCCTGATGCTTATTATTATCCATTTAACTCTTAACTGTTTAACTATTTTTTATTATTTTTTTCTGTCTCAAACAAAATTGTGAAAAAAAAAAGGAAAAAAAAACTTAATTACTATTGTTTTTTTTAAAAAAAAGATATGGTTGTTTATATCAGGCCATTAAAATTTTTTACTTTCTTAAAATAATGTAAACATCAGACAATTAATTACTTAGATATTTTGAGAGTTAAAAAATTGGCTGTTAATCTATTATAAAAAATTAACTAAACTAAAATTTGACAAGGATAGAATTTAATGAAAAATATTTTCTTTTTTATGAAATTTATATTTAGTCTAAACTAATACAAGATATTCAACTCCGTATTACTTATCTTTTTTACCAATTAGAGAAAAATGTACATATCTTTTTGGATTCTCATTCAAATCAATTACAAGTTTATCAAGATCTGCAGCCAAACTGTTTAAATTTACATACAATGAATCATTATGAATAAGCAAACCGATTGTTCCTTCTCCATTATTTATTTTAGCTGCAATCTGATTTAGCTCAGATAGAGTTTTGTTAGCATTTAAAACAGTTGTTTTAATATTGGCCTGAGCTAATGAATCGCTAATATTTGAAAAATTAGCTAAAACGTTTGATATTTTTTCGTTATTATTTTTCAAATTATTTGAAATTGACTCAAAATTGTTAATAATTCCGGCAAGTTTATCTTTTTCTTCGGTAACTAACCCCGAAATATCAGTAGTTATAAGTTTTAAGTTATCTAAAGATTTTTGTAAACCTTCACGTCTATCTTTATCGAAAATAGATAGTACAGAATCCATCGATTCAATAAGTCTTTCAGCTTTATCTTTTATAGGTATTAACTCATTACTTAAACTGGTAAGCATGTCAATTTCAACTATTCCGGTTAAAGTATCACCTTTTTCACAATATTTTTCGGAATCAGAAAACTTGATATTGATAATTTTTCCTGCAATCAAACTTGCGGGTTCAATACTTGCAATAGAGTTTACGGGTACTTTAATATCCTTTTCAACTGAAAAGCGAACTACCATGTTTCCTCTTTGGTATTTATGAAATTTAATTTGTTCAACAACACCAACTTTATACCCATTTAAAAGAACAGGGCTGGCATCTTCAAGTCCATCAATATGGCTATATACAGCGTAATAATAATTGCTTGTAAATAGAATATTTTTTCCTTTTAAAAAATTAAACCCCCATATCAATAGAGATATAGCAATAACTGCAACAATACCAATTTTAGTTTCTTTATTTAATTTCATGTTTATATATCTTAGTTATTAACAATTTTTAATGCTTCGTTTAATGGAATTTGATAGCCTTCTTTATCAACAGCAATAATAAAAGAATCAGGGAATTTTTCTTCAATTTGTTTTTTAAATTCAATTATTTCATTGTAGGTACTAAATGAACCACATGTATATTTATATATATCATTAATTTTAAGTTCTTCAATTGGTGAAATTCCTTTAAAAAAAGGAGAATCTAATTCAATTGGATTTTTAGAAGAAGATAGCTGAACTTTAAATGATATATTATTATTTGTTATAGTATTTGAAGGAATATCGTTCTTATTTTCATTATTAAATTTTATTGAATCTATTTTTGATGAAAACTGACTCTTTTCTTCGATTACTCTTTTATACTCTTTAAATGCCCTAAATATAGCTGATGCAATATAATCTTGCCCGTCCTCACTCATCAAAAATTTTTCTTCGTTAGGATTTGAAAGAAATCCAGCTTCAACCAGAACACTAGGCATCGTAGTTTTCCATAATACCAAAAATCCCGCTTGTTTTACGCCTCTGTTTTTTCTAAGTGCTCGTGTTTCGAACTGATCCTGAATAAATGAAGCATAATTCATGCTTTGCTCTAAATAGGTATTCTGTAAAAAAGTAAAAATAATATATGATTCAGACGAATTTGGGTCGAATCCTTCATATTTTGAAGAATAATCTTCTTCGTATAAAATAGCTGAGTTTTCTTTCTTTGCAACTTCCAAATTACTATTAGTTACATGCAACCCCATAACATAGGTTTCTGTTCCATATGCCTCTGTATTTTTATTGCTGTTTATATGAATAGATATAAATAAATTGGCTTTATTTTTATTTGCAATATCTGCTCTTTCATCTAATGGTACAAACACATCTGTTTTTCTGGTATATATAAGATTGACTTCAGGAAAATTTTCTTCAACAATTTTACCTAATTTTAAAGAAATTGCAAGTGCAATATCTTTTTCTTTGGAATGTTTTCCAGGAGCTCCATCATCTTTACCGCCATGACCTGGGTCAATAACCAAAGTTTTTAATACATAATGTTCGTTGTTTTGGCTGTATGTTATTGAATTTGAGCAAATAAGAAGTATTACGAATATTGATAAAATAAATTGGTATTTTTTTTGTTTATAAAAAATCGATATAAAATGCGTCTTCATTAATAATGTGTATAATATTTTAGTTAGTTTTGAAACTTTAATAATAGAATCAATTGCACAAAAATAGCATAATAAAATTGTTTTTAGAATTTAGAAAACTTGTTTTTTCAATTATATTGTTTATAGTATTTCCGGCATTTATGTTTTCGCAAACTGATCCTGATATACAGAAAAGCGATAGCTTAAATGAATTAATCCCAATTGATACAACTAGTTTGCAAATAAATAGCAATCAAACAAATGATACTCTTTCAGAAAGTGAAAAGAAATCAGGCTTAATTGATAATAAAGTAATATATTCAGCAATAGATTCTATAGTACTTTCCCGCGATTCAAAAAAAGTTTATCTGTATAAAAACGCGAAAATTGAATATGGTGATATAACACTTGAAGCTGATTATATTGAATATGATCAGGAGAATAATGTTGTATATGCTTCAGGTGTAGAAGATACTTTAGGAAATTTAATTGGGAAACCTATATTTACTGAGAAATCAGATAAATTTAATGCTAAAACCATAAAATATAACTTTAAAACAAAAAAAGGATATATTGAAGAGGTTTTTACTGAAGAAGAAGATGGTTATTTACACAGTGAGAAAACCAAAAAATTAGAAAACAATGATTTTTTAATGAAAAACGGTAAGTATACAACCTGTGACAATCCTGAACATCCTCATTTTTATCTTTCAATGACCAAAGCAAAAGTTATTCCGGGTGATAAAATAATTTCTGGTTATTCATATCTGGTTCTACAAGATTTACCTTTAAAGTTCCTTTTTATCCCTTTTGGATATTTTCCAAGTCAGAAAGAACAATCATCGGGAATAATAGTTCCTAAATATGGAGAAGAAAGAAATAGAGGTTTTTTTTTACAAGATGGAGGATACTATTTTGGAATTAGTGATAAAATGGATTTAGCAATAACTGGTGATATATACTCAAAAGGTTCTTGGGGAGGCGATTTAAATTATAGATTTGTTAAACGATATAAATTCAACACAAATTTAAGTCTTGGTTATAAAGAATTTATTAAAAGTGAAAAAGGATTAGATGACTATTTAAAATCAAAAGATTTTCAAATTAGATGGACACATAGTCAGGATCCAAAAGCAAATCCAAATTCAAAATTTAGCGCAAGTGTAAACTACAGCACAACATCTTACGATAAATATAATAGTAAAACGATTGAAAATTTAAATACCAATACTAAAAGTTCAAGCATTTCATATAGTAAATCGTGGCCCGATTCACCATTCAGATTAACAGCAGACTTAAGGCACTCACAAAATACACAAACAAATAATGTTGATTTAACTCTGCCCGTTGTTACTTTTAATATGGATAGAAAAAATCCTTTTAGAAGAAAAGGTTCATCTGGTGAAACAAAATGGTACGAAGATATTGAGATTAGTTATAAGTCAAAACTTGAAAATCGAATAACAGCTCCTGATTCAACTATTTTTACTGAAACACAATGGTCTGATTTTGAGAATGGATTTCAACACAATATTCCTTTAAGTACAAATATAAAAATCTTAAAATATTTTAACTTAACTCCACAGGTTGAATATACAGGTATTTTATATCCAAATTATATTTCGAGGTATTATGATGAAAATTATTACATTGAATCGACGGGAAAGTATGGTGCTATTATAACTGATACCATTAACGAGATTAAATATGCCCAAATGGTAACACCATCGGTTTCATTAAGTGTGGGGCCCAATATTTATGGTATGTATGCATTCAGTAATCCAAATGCAAAGATTGTTGCTATTCGTCATGTATTAACACCTTCAGCTAGTATTTCGTACAGACCTGATTTAGGTAGTATGGTAAGTCAATATTATAGTACTTATGAAATGTATTCAAATGGTGAATTTAAAGATGTTGAATATTCGAAGTTCGAAAATGGATTATATAAACTACCATCATCACCAGGTGAATCGAGTGTAATTTCGTTTGGATTAAACAACAACTTGGAAATGAAAATTCGCTCCGACGAAGATACAGCTACAGGAACGCGAAAAATAAAACTTATTGAAGGGTTAAAATTTTCAGCAAATTATAATGTTTTTGCCGACTCTGTAAATTGGAGCTCAATTGGAATAAGTGGTAGAACAACTCTTTTTAAAGATAAAATAAATATCAATATTACAGCTTCGGTCGATCCATACCAAATTAATAAAACTACCGGAAACACAATTAACAAATTTCAATGGAATGATAAAGATGCTGAATTTTTAGGTAAGATTGGTAGGCTAGAGAGTTTCAGATTATCAATAGATTTTAAATTAAACTCTCCCCAAAATGGTGAAAGTGGTGATCAAAGTAATAAAGGAGAAATTTCCGAATCGATATTAAGTAATGATAGAGAAATAGATCAATCAATTATTCAACAACAGCAATTTCAGAAACAAATTATTGGTTATGTCGATTTTGATGTTCCTTGGGATTTAGGTGTTGATTATAATTACAATTACTCTAAGCCAAAATTTGAGAAAGTGATTACTCAAACTATAGGTATAAATGGAAATCTAAGTTTAACTAAAAACTGGAAGATTAGTTTCAGATCAAATTATGATATAACCAATAAAGAATTATCTTCAACATCAATAAACATTCATCGTGATTTGCATTGTTGGGAAATGACTTTTAGCTGGATCCCTGTGGGAAGAATGCAAAGTTACAATTTCCAGATTAACGTAAAAGCATCTACATTAAAAGATTTTCTTAAACTACCTAAAAAGAAAACTTGGCAAGAGAACTTGTAGCTTAATGCTCAATCCAGTTTTTAATAATTTGAGATCCATGTTTTGTCATAATCGATTCTGGGTGATACTGAACTCCTCGTATATCGTATATTTTATGTCGCAACGACATGATATTATTTGTATCAATAGCTGTAATCTCTAACTCATCGGGAAATTTTTCTTTAGAAACAACCCATGAATGGTACCTTCCTGAAACAAATGTTTTTTCAATATCTGTATAAATATAATCATCAATTACAATATTTGTATCAATATCGATACCATGATTAACTTGTGGCATATTAATAAGTGTAGCACCAAAATATTCCGCTATAGCCTGATGACCAAGACATACTCCAAGTATAGGTTTTGTTTTTCTAAACATGTCTAAAATTGAAAACATGATTTTTGAATCGGATGGAAGACCTGGTCCGGGTGAAAAGATTATTTTATCGAATTCAGAAATTTCGTTTATAGCAATTTGATTATTCCGTTTTACAATTACATCTGATGCAAATTGCTCAACTATGTGAACCAAATTATAAGTAAATGAATCAAAATTATCAACAATAAAAACTCTCATTCAATGTAATTTTTTAAGATGAGCAAATTACGTTATTTTTGATGAACAATTTTAAAACTTAAAACAACAAATATGAAAAAAGTAATTTTTACCGAAAAAGCACCTAAAGCAATTGGTCCATACAGTCAGGCAATAGAAGTAAATGGTACTTTATATATTTCCGGACAAATTCCAATTAATCCTGCAACAGGTCAAATGGCCGAAGGAATAACTGAACAAACAAAACAGGTAATGGAAAATATTGGAGAAATTCTTAAAGCTGCAGGATATTCATACTCAAATGTTGTAAAATCGACTTGTTTATTAAGTGATATGAATAACTTTCAAGCCATGAATGAGGTATATGGAACATATTATAAAGAAACTCCACCAGCTCGTGCTGCTTATGGAGTTGTGAAATTACCTTTGGGTGCTTTAATTGAAATTGAAACGATAGCAGTAAAATAATTGTTTAATTTAGTATCAAATAAAAATGGCTGCCAATAATGACAGCCATTTAATTTTTTATAGTTTATAAGAACTATTCGGCAACAATCTCAATAGCTACTTCAACTTTAACTTCTCTGTGAAGTTTAACAGTTACTTTATGAGATCCTACTTCTTTAATCTGATCTTCGGCGATTGTAATGTTCTTACGATCGATATCAAATCCTTTTTCTTTTAATGCTTCAGCTATCTGGATCGTATTTACTGAACCAAATATTTTACCTGTAGAACTGGTTTTAGCACCAATGGTAAGTGAAACTTTTTCAAGTTTTTTAGCATTTTCAAGAGCTTCGTTCTTAATTTTTTCTTCTTTATGTGCACGTTGTTTTAAATTCTCAGTGTGCATTTTTTTTGCAGAAGGAGTTGCAACAACAGCAAATCCTTTTGGAACAAGGTAGTTTCTTCCGTAACCGTTTTTTACTCTAACGATTTCGTTTGCATTACCTAGGTTCGGCATATCTTGTTTTAATATTACTTCCATTTATTATTCCTCCAATTTGCTATTTTAACATATCTGTTACATATGGCAGCAAAGCAAGATGACGAGCTCTTTTAATAGCTTTGGCTACTTTTCTTTGGTATTTTAAAGATGTTCCGGTTAAACGACGTGGTAAAATTTTACCTTGTTCGTTCACAAATTTCTTTAAAAACTCTGGATCTTTATAGTCGATGTATCTGATCTTGTTCTTTTTAAATCGACAATATTTTTTCTTCTTTACCTCAACTGTTGGGGGAGTAAGATATCTGATTTCTGATTGATTCTGTGTCATTGTTATTCCTCCGTTTTAGTTGCTTTTTTACTTCTTTTCTTTTCACTATACTCAACAGCGAATTTATCCAATTTAAATGTTAAAAATCGAATAATTCTTTCGTCTCGACGATATTCAGTTTCTAGTTTGGTGATTAATTCACCATTGCATCTAAATTCAACTAAATAATAAAAACCTGTCGATTTTTTTTGAATGGGATAAGCGAGCTTCTTTAATCCCCAATTTTCTTCGTGCACTATCTCGGCTCCTGCGTTTGCCATAATGCCTTTGAATTTTTCTACTGTTTCCTTCATCTGAATATCAGACAAAACGGGAGTTGTAATGAAAACAGTTTCGTAATGATTCATCATAACATGTTAATTTTTAATGATTATTTAATGAGCCGCAAAATTAGATTATTTTTTAATTATTGCAAAATATTTACTAAGTAAATGATAACAAAAGATATAATATCCATAAGTTTCTTCTGAAAATCTAAAAATAAATAAATTTATAATCCATTTGGTTTGTTTCTAAATTTATTCAATGAAAATTGTAAATTTGTAATTCTTAAATCGAATACTTTATAAAATGGAGAATTTTATTGTATCAGCAAGAAAATACCGGCCAGCAACATTTAAAACTGTTGTAGGACAAAATTCTATAACAACTACATTAAAAAATGCTATAAAAAATAATTATTTGGCTCATGCATATTTGTTTTGTGGCCCAAGAGGAGTAGGTAAAACTACTTGTGCTCGTATATTTGCAAAAACAATAAATTGTAAGAATTTATCCGATACTGTTGAAGCTTGTAACGAATGTGAATCATGTAAAGCATTTGATCAAAACCGATCGTTTAACATTCATGAGTTAGATGCCGCTTCTAACAATTCAGTAGAAGATATCAGAAACCTTATTGAACAAGTTCGAATACCACCCCAGGTTGGAAAATATAGCATCTATATTATCGATGAGGTTCACATGTTGTCATCTCAGGCGTTTAATGCTTTTCTTAAAACTCTTGAAGAGCCACCCGCTCATGCAATTTTTATTTTAGCAACAACTGAAAAACATAAAATTATACCTACCATATTATCACGTTGTCAGATTTTTGACTTTAACCGGATAAAAGTGGATGATACTGTTCAATATTTAGAACATATTGCTAAAAGTGAAAATATCAATTATGATGTTGATGCCTTAAATATTATTGCACAAAAAGCTGATGGTGCAATGCGTGATGCTTTATCTATTTTTGATCAGGTTGTAAGCTTTTCTGGAAACGATATTACTTACCAGAAAGTTATTGAAAATTTAAATGTTCTGGATTATGAATACTACTTTAGATTGACCGACGCGTTTCTAAAAAATGATATTTCTACTACATTATTAACTTTTAATGAAATTCTTGATAAAGGCTTTGATGCACACCATTTCATTTCTGGATTAAGTGAGCATTTCCGTAATTTATTGGTATGCAAAGACGAAATTACTCTTCAGTTGCTAGAAGTAGGAGCAAACATACGTGAAAAATACAAAGATCAAACCAGAGTTTTAACTCCGGATTTTTTATTTAAATCGCTCGAAATATCTAACAAATATGATTATGGCTATAGAACCAGTCGGAATAAAAGACTTCATGTTGAATTGGCGCTAATAGAGTTATGTAACATTGCTCTCGAAAAAAAAAAATCTGATAACAATGAGCTAAATGAAATAACTGATACTGTTGAGATTATTCCAAAAGAAGTTACAAGTCATGAGGTTAAAAAAACTGTTGAACCTAAAATTAAGATTGAAGATCAAAATAAACAAATCCTAAGTAGTAAAAAACCAAAAAACATTTCTTCATTTTCGATTAAAGATAATCTTGTGGCTCCAAAAATTGAATCAAAACAAAAGATTGAAGAAAATGAAGAGATTAATACAGATATTGAGCCTTTAATTCCTGCTGATCAAGATTTTTCTGAAATTGAATTAATTGATAAATGGCAACAGTTTTCAGAAAAACAAATTGATAAACCCCGTATTTATAATACTCTTACTTCAAAAGATCCTAAACTGGAAGAAAAGAGTATTGTAACTTTTGAAATTGACAATAACTTACAAGAAGAAAAAATCAATGAAATTCGAAATGAATTAATTCATTTTTTAAAAGCTGAACTAAACAATTCAAATATTGATCTAAAGTTGATTATAACAGATTTACCCAATGAAACCAAGTTATTTACTCCTGAAGAAAAATATAAGCATATGCTTTCTAAAAATGAGGATTTAGGAAAATTAAGACAAGAGTTTAATCTTGATTTTGATTGATTAAACATTAATTTATTTATTTTGTTAGTGTATTTAAACGGAATTAAAATTTAACCTTAAAATAATTAAAACTATGCTAAACAAAAAAGTTGAAAAGATTCTGAACGAACAAATTGAGAAAGAAGGATATTCTTCCAATTTATATCTTGCTATGGCATCATGGGCAGAAAAAGAAGGTTTTGCAGGTATTGCTCAATGGTTGTATGCACAAGCAGATGAAGAACGCATACATATGTTAAAATTTATAACTTTTATCAATGAACGTGGTGGACATGCAATTATTCCTGCATTTAAACAACCACAGGTTAAATTCGAAGGAATTAAGAAAATGTTCGAGCAAGTATTGGAACATGAAAATTTTATAACAAAATCTATAAATGATATTGTTACTTTAGTTATTAAAGAAAACGATTATGCTACAAATAATTGGATTCAGTGGTTTGTTACTGAACAAATGGAAGAAGAATTGAATGTTCAAACTATTCTTGATAAAATAAATTTAGTAGGCGATAAAAATTTATATCTGTTCGATCGTGATATTATGAGCTTAAGAACAGTTGTTTAATTTTATATTTGATATAAAAAAGAAAGCCCCGGTATATACCGGGGCTTTTCTATTATTTTTGAATTTGAATTTTCTGACTGTAAACTTTTCCTTCATTTTCAACTTTTAATAAATAAAATCCATTATTAAGATGTTCTAAATTTAAAGAATTATCATTTATATTAACTGTTTCTGAATATACTTTTGAACCAGATAATGTGTAAACTTCTACCAAATATTTTCCTGATACCTGATTAGGAACTTCAAAATTTAAATTTCCATTCGATGGATTAGGATAAACATTTATCTTATTTACATTAGTATAATCATTAATTCCAAGGTAAATGAAGAACATGCTTAAACTATTAGATTCATAAGCAATACCATCAATATAACCTTTGATATTAAAATCATAAGTACCATTTTCTGTAACATTAACAAGCATTTCTGTTACTTCAGCAGCAGGAGAAATCAATGATGAATAAAGAGCATCATCAAAATAAACTTGAACTGAATCATAATTCTCATTAAATGTACTAGTAATCATTACATTATTTGTACCTGAAACTCTAATTATTGAAATAGCAGGATTAAAATCTGCAGTTACTTCAAAAGTAACTGAATTATATGGAATATTATTTTTATAACTAATGACTTTTAAAGCATAAGTTCCTTCTTCAGAAATATTTGCATAAATAGTATCAGTTTCTATTCCAACATTATATTTTGTAGTAAAATACTCATTATTAACATATAGTTCAACAGAATCGACATTAGAAAGAATGTTGTAGATTGCTCCTAATTGTTGTTGTCCAAAATATTCTCCAGTAATTTCGGGGATATAATTTAGTTCATCAATTGTTGCAGTCCAGATACCTCTACCGTGAGTAGCAACAACAACTTGATCATCCTGAATATACATTTCATAAATTGAAACTGCAGGAATTCCATTATCAGCATAATGCCAAGTAGCACCATTGTCATTCGATTCAAATAAACCAATATCTGTACCTACCCATATTGTAGATGGATCGTTAGGTAAAACTACTAGACAATTTGTTACTACATCAGGAAAACCATTTGAACTAGAAGTATTTCCTACAAAACCCGATATGTCTTCCCATGATTGACCTAAATCTGTAGTTCGTAAAACTTTTGGTTCACCTGGGAATGAGAATAGTAAGAATGCAGTAGAGTCTTCATAAGGATGAGTTGAGATACCACTAATGTAACCGCTTAAATCTGCGTCTGAGAATTCAGTAACTGCTGTAAATGATTCTCCTTGGTCTGTTGAAGCAAACATTTTCCAGTTATTACTTGAAGCCATTGCAGCTCCAGCCCAAACAATATTTTCATTAGCTAAAGAAACTTCAACATGGTGTTGACTGGTTACTTTTG
>MENE01000153.1:32027-41295 GCA_001769005.1 Bacteroidetes bacterium GWA2_31_9b
CGAGAAATAAAAGGACCATCATTATAAGTTATTCCAGACGTAGCAGATGACCATGTTGTTCCACCATTCAATGTTCGATAAAAACTGTTATAGTATATACTACCGATTATTTTATCACCATCTGCATAATTATATAAACATTCAAAACCATCACCACCAAGCATAAATAAGTATTCTGAGGTACTAGATGCATCTTCAGATTCTTGCGATTTCCATGTTCCATTATCCTGCATACCACCAATATATTCATCTGCTCCTGGTTTTTTTGCTGCCCCATAAAATTGTGTTGTTATATAATTGTTAGGTAATTGATTAAAAGTTATACCACTGTTTTTCGAAATGGCTAAACCTCCATCGTTTGCATTTACTATTAAGAAACTATCAGTAACTTCGTTTACAGGAACAATAATTAGATTGTGGTGATCTGGATGAACTCCCGGTATTACAGTATTTCCAAGCCCTGCGCTTTGATTAAAATTATTATCGTCATAGATATCATTATTGTCTATACTGTTATATGCATCGCTAACATTATATGTTGTACCTTTCATCAGGTTTAATGTACCAAACTCAATAAAAATTTTAGAGTCTGGTAAACTAGCTTCATTCCATGTTCCTCCTAAAGCAAGAGTTGGCCAAAAAAAGTACATTTGTTTATATAAATGCCCACCATTAGTTGTAATATTTGATGATGCTGTTTCAGAATAATTAATCAGATGAACATATAAGTATTCTCTACCTTTGGTATCATCATTAGGATCTCTGGCAATTAAATTAAAAGTACCATCTTCTTCCTGATCTCGAAAAGATGCCATGAGTTGAACGTTATTTGTAACATCCCAAACTTCAAAAGGAACATCTACATAGTCTTGATAAATATAATTTGCTGAGGGGACACCTGAACCAGCACCGCCAACAGTAAAACGATGTGCTTTTTGTGATTGACCTGTACCAAAGCGAATTTCAACTGAAACAAATTCACTCAAAGTAATACTAATTGCTCCATTATCAGTACCAAGATCCATTCCTCCTGATAAATATTCACCATTAAAATTTATGAAATTTAAAAATGATGAAGTATTTATTAAATCTGTACGTTTAATTTCAGATTCTGTTGATACAGCTGTAGTACCTGGATCGGAAAAATCAACACTCCATAAATTTACCCCGCCAAAAAATATTATATCTTCATTGTATGGATGTGCAACAATTGTATTGTCATAAGTTCCTTGTCCACCTAAGAAATTTTGATTTGAACCATTTTTATCTTCAAAACGAACCCAATTATCACCATAATCTACAGATCTGTATACACATGATTTTGATGAACTAACATTCACACTTGCATAAATTATAGCAGGATTTACAGGAGAAACAGCTATTTCAAATCTGTCACCTAAACCTAAGCCATTTGATGATAAAGTCCAACTATCACCTGCATCTATTGATTTTACAACACCTATAGAATTTTCAGCAGCATATAATTTATTAAAATCGGTAGGATCTACACGAAGGTCTTCAACTCCATTATTACTACTATATACTTTTGTCCATGATGTACCTCCATCAATAGATTTCATTATACTATTTGATGTTACAGCAATAACGATATTCTCATCATTAGGATCAACTACAATTCTATTAACATATTCAAAATCATCATTATCTGAAGTAGAACTTAAATGAGACCAATCTGAACCTTTATTAATAGATTTAAATATTCCACTTCCTTTTAAATATGTTCCACCAGGAAAACTTTCACCTGTTCCTGCATAAATAACATTTGTATTTGATGCAGCGATTGCTAATGTGTTAGCTGAAAGGTTTGGAAATGCATCAGTTAAACATGTCCAGTTTGCGCCACCATCTGTAGTTTTCCAAACTCCACCAGTTGCTGCTCCTGCGTACCAGGTATTGTTTGTCGCATCATCAGGATCAATTACTAATCCTCTTGTTCGACCACCAACGTTAGCTGGACCTCGCTGTTCCCAAACTGGAACATACTTTACAGCTTTTTCTATACTTTTTCTTTTAGCTATTGCATTATTAAATTCAATCATTCTATAATTTGAAGGGTAGTTACTTTTTTCTTCTCCAAATTTTGTGGTTATAGCTTTAAAATACTTTGTAAATTCGTCAGGTTTATCTGCTTTATTATAACCATGTTTTCTTTTTTCTTTTTTAATAGCAAACTGAAAATCCCAAAATTCTTTAGGTGTAAAGTTTTTACCTAATTTATTCTTTCCAGAATCAATTTGTTTAAAAAGAAAAAAACCGGATATTCCAATAATAACCGCTATTCCTAATAAGTAAATTTTTTTCATTGTAAAATTTTTAAATGATTATTTTAATTGTTGATTTATTATATCAGAATTGATTTCGTTAATTTCTTTTGTATATATATTTATTAAATAATACTTAATACTACTTGATAATGGTGTTTCAATTATTCCGAAAAAACGCGTGAGTAAAAGTGAATTAGTATCGTACCATTTAATAAGTGAATTTGAATAATTATCTTGTAAAAGTACTTGATTTAATTTAATATCGAATATTACAAATTTACAATGACTTGTTGGATTTGCAGCACTAGTTGGCGACTCACTAAGATATAGAATTATTGAATGAGTTTTATTTGGAATTATTTGTATTGAATCACTTTCAATAAAATATGTTTTTACTATTTCTGGAACAACCTCTTGATTGTTTCTATTGTTTAATAAACTAGTTTTTTTATTGCTGTTGCATGCTAAACAAAGTAAAAATACAGAACATAAAACCAAATGATATTTCTTCATAATTCAAGTAAATATAATAGAGTAAGATTTTTACAAATCTATATAATTTATAATTTTAAACAAACTCTTGACTAATAGTTTTATATAATAGTAGTAATATTCAATGTTTATCGTTTATCAATAAAGAAAATAGGAGTTAATTTAGATTCATTCTTATCATTCATTATTTAATTCAATTCATAATTCTATTTATATTCATTAAAAATTATCTTAAAATATTACATTTGTAGATTAATTTTGAATAATCTAATAAACAAATCATATAAAATGAGTACAATTAATAGTTTACTTACAAAGTTTTTTGGAAACAAATCAGATAGAGATATTCGAGAGGTTTCTCCTTTTATTGAATTAATTAAAGCAGAATTTGAGAATATAACAAAACTTAGCAATAATCAACTACGTGAGCGATCTGCTCAGGTACGAAATGAAGTGCAGGATTATATTAAACCCGAATCAGAAAAAATAGCTGAATTAAAATTAAAAGCTGAGCTTGACGAAACAGATGTAGATGAAAAGGAAAACATCTACCACGAAATTGATAAACTTGAGAAAGAAATTGACAGCAAATTAGAAGAAAAACTTAAAGAAGTTTTGCCTGTTGTTTTTTCGATTGTAAAAGATACCGCTCGCAGATTTAAAGAATATGATTTTATTGAAGTTACTGCAAATGATTTCGATAGAGATTTAGCTGCTGTTCATGAACATGTTCAAATCTCAGGAGATAAAGCAAAATACTTAAATACCTGGTTGGCCGGAGGAAATGAAACAAAATGGGAAATGGTTCATTACGATGTACAATTAATCGGTGGTGTTGTTTTACATAATGGAAAAGTAGCTGAAATGGCAACTGGTGAGGGTAAAACTCTTGTAGCAACATTGCCAGTATTTCTTAATGCTATGACCGGACGAGGAGTTCATGTGGTTACTGTAAACGATTACCTTGCTAAACGTGACTCGGAATGGATGGGGCCAATTTTCCAGTTTCATGGATTATCTGTTGATTGTATCGATAAACATGAGCCAAATTCTGATGCTCGACGAAAAGCATATTTAGCTGATATTACCTATGGTACGAATAACGAATTCGGTTTTGATTACTTGCGTGATAACATGACCGTTAATCCTGATGAATTGGTTCAACGAAAACATAATTACGCAATTGTCGATGAGGTTGACTCTGTTTTAATTGATGATGCAAGAACACCTCTTATTATATCAGGGCCAGTTCCAAAAGGTGAAGATCAGCTTTTTGATGAGCTTAAACCTAAAGTTGAAATTCTTGTTGAAGCTCAACGTAAAATGGTAAATCAAATATTAGCCGATGCTCGTAAAGCTTTATCTGAAAAAGATACTGAAAAAGGAGGATTTCTTCTATTGCAAGCATATAAAGGATTCCCAAAGAATAAAGCTATTATTAAATTATTATCTGAAGAGGGTAATAAAAGCCTCATGTTAAAAACAGAAAACTTTTACATGCAGGAGAACAATAAGAACATGCATAAGGTTACCGATGAGTTGTTATTTATTATTGAAGAGCAACACAATTCTGTTGAGATGACCGATAAAGGTATCGATTTAATTACTTCAAAATCCGATGATCCAACTTTTTTTATTTTACCTGATATTGGTTCTGAAGTTGCAGATCTTGAAAAATCGAACCTGAATGAAAATGAAAGAATTGCCAGGAAAGATAAGTTATTACAAGATTATGCAATTAAATCTGAACGTGTTCATACAATAAATCAATTATTAAAAGCATATGCATTATTCGAAAAAGATGTTGAATATGTTGTAATTGAAAACAAAGTAAAAATTGTTGATGAACAAACCGGCCGTATTATGGAAGGTCGTAGATATTCCGATGGTTTGCATCAGGCGATTGAAGCAAAAGAAAAAGTAAAGATTGAAGCAGCAACTCAAACATTTGCAACAATTACATTACAGAACTACTTCCGTATGTATAAAAAGCTTGCTGGTATGACTGGTACTGCTGAAACGGAAGCTGGTGAGTTATGGGATATTTATAAACTAGATGTTGTTGTTATTCCTACAAACAGACCAATAACACGATCAGATTTCAACGATTTGGTTTATAAAACAAAACGTGAAAAATACAATGCTGTTATTGACGAAATTGTAAGCCTAACAGAAAAAGGTCGTCCAGTACTTGTTGGTACTACATCTGTTGAAATTTCTGAGTTACTGAGCCGAATGTTAAAAATTAAAGGTATCAGACATAATGTTTTGAATGCTAAACTACATCAGAGAGAAGCTGATATTGTTGCTGAAGCTGGTAGATCAAAAACAGTAACTATTGCAACCAATATGGCTGGTCGTGGTACTGACATCAAGTTATCGCAGGAAGTAAAAGAAGCAGGAGGTTTGGCAATTGTTGGTACTGAGCGTCACGAATCACGTCGTGTTGACAGGCAGTTACGAGGTCGTGCCGGACGTCAGGGTGATCCTGGATCTTCTCAATTCTTTGTTTCTCTGGAAGATGATTTAATGCGATTATTCGGTTCAGACAGAATCGCTAGCATTATGGATCGTCTTGGTTTAAAAGAAGGTGAAGTTATTCAGCACTCAATGATTTCAAAATCAATTGAACGTGCACAGAAAAAAGTGGAAGAAAACAACTTCGGTATTCGTAAACGTTTGCTTGAGTATGATGATGTTATGAACTCACAACGTGAAGTAATTTATAAAAAACGAAAACACGCACTATATGGTGAGAGGCTTAGCGTTGATATAGCAAATATGATGTACGATGTATGTGACTTACTCGTTAATGAATATCAAAACAGTTCTGATTTCGATGGATTTAAATTTGAACTTATTCGTACATTCTCGATTGATTCTCCGGTAACTGAAGAAGAGTTTTTCAAAGAAAATGCAGATGAACTGGTAGAAAAAATTTACCGGTTTGTAATATCTACATATAAACGAAAAGAAGAAGCTATAGCAAAACAAGCATATCCTGTAATTAAAGAAGTGTTTGAAAAAAGTGGACATACATATGAAAATATTGTTGTGCCAATTACTGATGGACAAAGAACAATACAGGTAATTACAAATCTTAAAAAGTCAGCAGAAACCGAAGGCCGCGAACTTGTAAAATCGTACCAGAAAACTGCAATACTTGCAAATATTGATGAATCGTGGAAAGAACATTTGCGCGAAATGGACGATTTAAAACAATCGGTTCAATCAGCAACCTATGAACAAAAAGATCCTTTATTAATATATAAATTTGAATCGTATGAGCTTTTCAAAAAAATGATTGATAAAGTAAACAGGAGTGTTGTTTCTACTCTTGTTAAAGGTCATATTCCAATTCAAGATCCTGATCAGGTTCGCGAAGCTCAGCAACGAAGAAAAACAGATTATAGCAAATATCAAACAAGCAGATCAGATAGTGCAGGTGGAGATACTCGTGAAAATCAAAAAGTACAACCTGTTCGTGCTGAAAAGAAAGTTGGGAGAAACGATTTATGCCCATGTGGTAGTGGTAAAAAGTACAAAAACTGTCATGGACAGAATGAATAAAAATTAAATAATAAAAAATATTTTATGATTGATTCAGCAGGGTTACCATTAATTGCAAAATCGGATAAAGAAATTCATATTGTTCCGAAAATGGCAAACAGACATGGATTAATAACCGGTGCAACCGGAACAGGCAAAACTGTTTCACTTCAGGTTATGGCCGAAACATTCAGTTCGATGGGTGTGCCTGTATTTGTTACCGATATTAAAGGTGATTTTTCAGGTATATCTAAAAAAGGTACAGATAATCCAAAAGTTAAAGAAAGAATTGAAAAACTGGGATTAAGCAATTATTCCAATAGTAATTTCCCAGTATGTTTTTGGGATATTTTTGGTGAACAGGGTCATCCATTACGAACCACAATCTCAGAAATGGGGCCATTATTACTCGGTCGTTTATTAAATTTAAACGATGTTCAGAGTAGTGTTTTAACACTTGTATTTAAAGTTGCAGACGATAATGGATTGCTACTGTTAGACTTGAAAGACCTAAGAAAAATGGTTGAGTTTGCAGGTGAAAATCGTGAAAAATTCACATCAGATTATGGTAATATTTCTGCTGCAAGTATTGGTTCAATTCAACGTTCATTGCTTGCTCTTGAAGAAGAAGGTGCCGATAACTTTTTTGGTGAGCCAGCACTTGATATTATGGATTTAATTCAAACCGATAATGGTAAAGGTGTTATCAATATTTTAGCTGCTGATAAATTGATGATGTCTCCACGAACATACTCTACTTTTTTATTGTGGTTATTATCTGAGTTGTTCGAACAACTTCCTGAAACAGGAGATCTTGAAAAACCTAAGCTTGTATTCTTTTTCGACGAAGCACATTTACTATTTAACGAAGCACCAAAAGCTTTACTCGAAAAAATTGAGCAAGTGGTTCGATTAATCCGTTCTAAAGGAGTTGGGATATATTTTGTAACTCAAAATCCAATTGATGTTCCTGAAGCTGTTCTAGGGCAGTTAGGAAATAGAATTCAACATGCATTACGTGCATTTACACCAAAAGATCAAAAAGCAGTAAAATCTGCAGCTGAAACATTTAGAGCAAATCCTAAATTTAAAGTTGAACAGGCAATTACAGAACTTGGAGTTGGTGAAGCTTTAGTTTCATTTCTTGACGAAAAAGGAATACCATCAATGGTTGAACGTGCATTTATTGTTCCTCCTCAGGCTCAAATTGGTCCAATTACTACAGATGAAAGAAAAAGTATTATTCGAACATCATTGGTTAATGGTGTATATGAAAAGGCTGTAGATAGAGAATCTGCTTTCGAAATTTTAAGTAAACGAATGACCCAGGTTGAAGCCGAAGAGCAAGCAGCTGAACAGCAAAAACAAATCGAAAAACAACAAAAAACCCAGAAACAATCAGTTGGGGGAGATTTATTTGGTGAACTTACTAAATATGCAGGTAGATCTGTATCAAGAACAATTGGAAACGAAATAGGAAAGCAATTGGTACGAGGATTACTTGGCGGTTTTTTAGGAGGAAGCTCGGGAAAAAGTAGATCGAAAAGTAAAGGATTCTTTTAAAAAGAATACAATTTATTTAAATTATAAAAAGCGAAGGTAAAAATCTTCGCTTTTCTTATTATAAAACATCATTAATTATTCATCAATTTGTTTAGTAACAGTTTTCTCTCCAATCCACAGCAATTGTTTTGTCTCAATATTTATTAGTTCCAGCTTAATATGATAATGTATCTGTTTTTTTCTTTTAATAATTTCTGGTACAGAATTAATTTTTCCATTAATCAAAAAGTCTGCACCTTGTTCTTTTGCCCAATTTATTATAGTTTCAGAACAATCGTAATCAGATAAATTTTTGATTTTTGAATTAAGATCTTTCCGTTTATTTATGGTTTGAATTAATCGGGTAGAATTAACTTTTAATATTGTACGCTCAATCTCTTTAATAAAATCTAAAGTATCTATAATTTCTGTACCTGAGTTCGTAATATTTCCTACGATAAGAATTGGTCGTAAATTTTTATGAACATTTATATACTCCGCTAACCATCTATCGTTTAATAGATTTTTTACTAAATTATCTGATACAGCACGCGAATCTGAGTTATTCCATAATCCTGTTTGTAATGGATGAATAGTATCTGAAGATTTTTTTATTTCGCGGGTTGATGAACAAGAAAACAAAACAAAAAATATACTTAAAATAAATAAAGTCTTGATTCTAAATAACATATATTATTGTCTAATAACAAATTAGAAATCATAAATTAAAACAAACTAATTTATTTAAGATTTAATTTTCTTGATAAGCTCACCAATTTTTAAATATGTTTTTTCACTTACAGGTACAAGAGGTAAACGAAGATTATTATCGATTATTCCTAAATTAGAAAGTGCAGCTTTTACTCCTGAAGGGTTTCCCTCAATAAACATATGGTCTGTAAACTCTAATAGTTTATAATGAATTTTCTGTGCATCTTCAATTTTATGAGCAAGTGCATATTGTACCATTTGTGAAAATTCTTTTGGTACTGCATTGGCTACCACTGAAATAACTCCATCAAATCCCACTGAAATTAAAGGCATAGTAAGAGCATCTTCACCCGAAATTACAAGAAAACCTTTTGGTTTGTCTTTAATTAAATACATTGCTTGTGAAAAATCTCCAGAAGCTTCTTTTACTGCAATAATATTCTTTACATCATCAGCTAAGCGTAAAGTTGTTTCAGCTTTCATATTTACACCTGTTCTACTTGGAACATTATATAAAATTACTGGTTTTGGACATACTTCAGCTATTGATTTGTAATGTTCATATAAGCCTTGCTGACTAGGTTTATTGTAATATGGAGTAACTGAAAGAACAGCTTCAATGTTTGATAAATCAGTTTTTAAAACTTTCTCAATAACCGCAGACGTATTGTTCCCTCCAATTCCTAAAA
>MENE01000153.1:41311-45643 GCA_001769005.1 Bacteroidetes bacterium GWA2_31_9b
GAATTAAGTATTCAAGATGTTTTTCCAATGCAGGATAATCAATTGTTTTATCTTTTTTAAACGGTGTTATAATAGCAACACCTGTACCTATAAATTTATTTTGACTCATTGCTAATAATATTATGCGTTTACATTGTTGTTAATCATCGCTAAATAATGCTTAATCTGTTCAATTAAAAAATCTAAAGATTTATTTTTTCCAATATTGAACATTAAATCGTAATCAGAATTTTCTGTTGTTTCTTTTCCAACTTTGAACGATGCATTCGATAATTTCCGAATAAATTGCACGGGAAATGATTCATAAATAGTTAAATCGAAAAAAATATTGAATTTAGTTTGAATAAATTGCTCAATAGATGCATTAACAGGTTTGTAATACCAGTTTAGATCCATTTTAGAGAATAAACTAATATGAGGATGCAAAAGATATTTATCCGGAATTTTTTTTCCGGGGAAATAACCTAGTGAAGTAACCTCAATATTTTTAGATTTTAGAAAAGAAATGAATTCTTTAATATGCTCAAATGATTGTTCGTCGGGCGAACTAAAAAGTATTCCTGCTGTTTTTGCTGTATCAAAGTTATATACTTTTGTTTTTCTTTTTAATACTTTTAACCTTGATTTTAAATGACATTTACCAAGGTAGATTTTAAAATTTTCAATTTTATTCACAGTAATTTGTGTTAGTATAAATTTTGTTAAAGGTAAAAATTAATCTGTAATCATTTTCAAAAAATCATCTTCAGAAATAATTTGAATATTTCGTCTCTTTACTTCATCAAGTTTTGATGGACCAATATTTGCTCCTCCAAGTAAAAAACTGGTATTTGAAGAAATTGATGATGCATTTTTCCCTCCATATTTTTCAATCAGCTCTTTAAGTTCGTCGCGGGAATGTTTTTCAAAAGTACCTGAAATTACAATGATTTTTCCATCAAGTTTATTATTAGTTAAACGAATATCCGATTCTTTTATTTGAAGCTGAACTCCCGCATTTTTTAATTTTTCAAGAATCTGGATATTCTTATCATCTTTAAAGAAATCAATAATACTTTGTGCTATACGTTCACCAATTTCATCTACAGTTTTTAATTGTTCAAGATTAGTGTTTTTAAGAATATCAATTGAATGAAAATGTTTAGCAATTGTTTTTGCTGTTGTTTCGCCAACAAAGCGAATACCAATGCCAAAAAGAACACGATGAAATGGAACATTTTTCGATTCATCAATACTTTTTAAAAGATTCGTGGCTGATTTTTCAGCAAAACGATCCATTGAAAGTATTTGATCCTTAGTTAAATAATAAAGATCTGCACAATCTTTAATCAATCCATTATCAAATAGCGCTTCAATAGTTGCTTCAGCACCGCCAATATTCATTGCTTTCCGACTTACAAAATGCTCAATTCGACCTTTAATTTGGGGTGGACATCCATAAATATTTGAACAATATTGTTTTGCTTCACCTTCAACCCGTTCTAACTTTGTTCCACATTCTGGACAATGTGTAATAAACTGAATCGCTTTTGAATTAGAATCTCTTAAAGTAGTATTAACTCCAACAATTTTTGGAATTATTTCTCCACCTTTTTCTACAAAAACAGTATCGTTTTCGTGAATACCTAAAAGTTCAATTTGATCTGAATTGTGTAATGATGCACGTTTTACAGTTGTGCCGGCTAACTGTACAGGTTCAAGATTTGCAACCGGAGTAATAGCTCCAGTTCTTCCTACTTGATAATCAACACTTAAAAGTTTTGTACTTACCTGTGAAGCTTTAAATTTAAATGCAGTCGCCCATTTTGGCGATTTTGCTGTTATGCCAAGATCTTTTTGATGTTTTAAGTTATCAATCTTAATTACAACTCCATCAATATCGTAGGGAAGATTTTTACGTTCAACTTCCCAATACTCAATAAATTGAATAACTTGTTCAAGGGTTTTGCATTTTTTAACATGTTCAGGTATTTTAAATCCCCATTCACGGGCTAATTTCATATTTTCAAAATGACTATTAGTAGGTAAATTATCACCCATTATGTAATATAGAAAACAGTCTAATGGTCTGCTTGAAACAATTGTTGAATTTAATAATTTTAAACTTCCTGCAGCAGTGTTTCTAGGGTTGGCAAATTCTTGTTCACCTACAGCTCGTCGTTCTGAATTTATTTTTTTAAGTCCTTCATGGGTAATAAATATTTCACCGCGAATCTCAAAAAGTTTAGGGTAATTTATTCCTCTTAGTTTTAAGGGAATGCTTTTTATGGTTTTTATGTTTGAAGTTACATTATCTCCTTTCTCTCCATCTCCACGGGTTAATGCCCTTACCAATATACCGCTTTCGTATGTTAGACTGATAGAAGCACCATCATATTTTAACTCACATGTATATTCAAAATCTTCTGTAATTATTTTTTTATTTCTTTTTTCGAAATTATATAAATCTTCCTTAGAATAAGTATTATCAAGCGATAACATGGGAAAAGAGTGTGATTCTTTCATAAATTCCTGATTAGCATCACTTCCTACACGCTGGCTTGGAGAATTAGTATCAAAAAATTCAGGATTTTGATTTTCCAAATCAATTAATTCTTTTAAAAGCTGGTCATATTCAAAATCACTAATTTCAGATTGTGCTAAAACATAATACTGATAATTGTGATGATTCAATTTCTCACGCAGCTTATTTATTCTATTCTTAATTTGTTCTTTGTCCATTTGTAAAAGTTAGATATAACAAAAATACAAATGTTATTTAAAAAATATGAAAGTATTTATAGGGTATTGTAATTAATATTGAAGAATGATTTTTATTTTTGATGTTTAAATATCATTGAATATATAATAAACTTACTTACATTTAAATTCAGTATTTAATAAAAATAAGCAGATGAAAGCAAGAGTAATCATAAATATAAATTTTTTAGTACTATTCATTTTTCTTATACTTTCGTGTGCCGATGAAGATAATTTTAAAACAGACATTTCTGATTTAGAGAGTTTTACTCTAAATAAAAATTCAATATGGAATGGTTCTGATGGTTCAGGTAGCTTTGCTGATGGTAATGTAATATATTTAAATAATTATTATCCCGATTGGGATTCATATAGCGGATTTATTTATTCAAATATTATTAATGATTTTATGTTTAACGATTCATCAAAATATTCATCATATCCCAGTGGTGGAGCAAATGAATCAAAAGTCTATGCTGTTGCACATCAGTTTGAGCGAATTGTTATTACATTTAAAGATTCGATTAAAGGTGAAGAACCTCAGTACGTTATGCTTGCAAATACAACTTATACTGCTTTAGCAATTAAATATGGTTATGGTAGTGCAAAGAAATTTGGAGGAAATAGTGGTGACGATCCCGACTGGTTTAAAGTTTCAATTATTGGTTACCCCACATGGGGAGGAGTTTCTGGTCCTGTTGATTTCTTTTTAGCTGATTTTCGAAATGATGATAACTCGAAAGATTATATTACAAAATCGTGGAATTATGTCGATTTATCGAGTTTAGGAAATGTTAAAAAAATCGAATTTCAAATTTTTTCTTCTGTTGTTGGAACTCCACTCTACTTTTGCCTCGATAATTTAAAAGGTAGAATTCAAAACTAAATCAGTGAGACAATACTTTTTAGAGTTGTAAACGAATAAAAAGTATAAAGTCGAACTGATCCCGAAAGCGAAGCTTGTCGGGATCTTGGGTCTTATTTCCCGCTGCTTGCATCGAGATATAAAGAAAATATTTCCACTTCAATACCTTGTCCGCTTGCGGTGAGGTAATTTATTTTTTGATATTTAGAATTAATTTTGTTCAAAAGAATCATCAAATTATTCATAACTTTTTTGTTAATCACTTAAAAAATAATGCAAAAAATGATTAATTTCATTTTTAAGTATTTACTTATAATAGTAGCTGTTAATAATTTGATAAATATTAATCTGTGAATAAACGTAAATCTTTACAAAGAAAAGACTAATTTTGCGTCCATAATTTTTAGTATAGCATGAAAGAAGAATTCGAAGATGTTTTCCACGAAGAAGAGTATGATGAATTGTTGAATCGTTGGGAAGATATGCTTAAAAATAAGAAAAAATATTTTTTCGATGTTTTTGAGTTCGAGAATATTATTGATTATTATATAGATATTGACAAAGCAAATAATGCATTAAATGCAATAAATCTTGCATCAGAACAACATCCATCATCAATAAATATTCAATTAAAAAAAGCTCAGGTACTGGTTGAAAAAGGTCTTTCCAATCAGGCATTAAAAATTATCGACAATATTGAACTCATTGAATCATCAAATAGCGAAGTA
>MENE01000153.1:45732-46420 GCA_001769005.1 Bacteroidetes bacterium GWA2_31_9b
AGATAAAGTTGACATTATGCAAAGCATTGCAAATTCATTCGAACATATTGGTAAATATCAGATTTCGCTAAAATACCTGTTAGAAGCATTTAAAATTGAAAATGACAATTTGTTGTTGCTTTTTGATATCGGTTATTGTTACGAGAAATTAGGTCAGATTAAAAAGAGTATCGATTTTTACAACAAATACCTCGATAAAGAGCCTTTTTCTGAAAATGCCTGGTATAACCTGGGAATATTATATAGTAAAGCAGATATGTTCGATAAAGCAGTAGAAGCTTATGAATTTTCGCTAGCTATTAACCCCGAATTTTCATTAGCTTATTTTAATCTGGCAAATGCATATTCGAATAACGAAGATTTCCAAAAAGCGATACATAATTATAAAGAATATATGAACTACGACGGAATTAATGTCGAGGTTCTTTCATATATTGGAGATTGTTACGAAAGTATTAAAGATTACGATACAGCATTAAAATATTACAATGATGCACTTCAGGAAGATGAACTTTTTTCTGACGCTTTTTTTGGAAAAGCAAACATCATGTTTCAGTTAGGTAAATTCTCTGATGCATTGGAACTTGTTGCAAAATCAATCCAAATTGATGACATGAATGCAGAGTATTATTTTTTACTTGGTAATATATACTCTGAGCTAAAGAATTACAAGGAAGCATGTGAATCA
>MENE01000154.1:0-2898 GCA_001769005.1 Bacteroidetes bacterium GWA2_31_9b
ACCAAGAATAAACGTTTTTGTTTTAATATGTTTTTCTGTTATCTCTTTTTGTGCCTCCTGAATACTTATTGATTTTCTTGATCCATCGATTAAAGTAAAATCGAGTTGGTTGTTTTCAAATTTAATCGGCTGTCCATATTGTAAAGGATAAATTATGTCTGCAATCTGGATTTCTGACACAAAAGCTTCTTCTCCTTCAATCTCGTTGAATTCCTCAATACTGATTTTATCGTTTTCGAATCGATATGAATTAATAGGGATATAATTATATGAATCAACTTTACCAAAAAGCAAAGTATTTATTAATCCTTTATTTTCCTGAAGCTCGTTTTTTCGAACTTTAAGCATTTGTACTTTAAAACCTGGTTTTCGGGTCGATATTTCCAGAATCTGGGTATTTGCAAAAGATGATTTGTCGGGAGTAATTAAATATCCTAAAAGTGCAACTATAACAGAAAGAAGTATAAACGCCAATCCACTTAATGACAACTTGTTTTTTTTAAATCGCTGCCATGCAATGTAATTGAGAGATCCGGAACTATAGTTTTCTTTTCTTCTGAATATCATTCTGGTATTGAAATATATTTTATCAAAAATATTGATTTAATCCGAAACTCCTGCTTTTCCATGTGAATTTTCCAAATATCCCTGCAAGTGTTGTAAATACAATATAAAACGGATAAATAGTTTGCAAAGCTACAAACCACCACATCAAATTTTGTTGTTTAAAAAATAGTGTAACCGGAACAAGTAACATTATGTCGGCAATTGATTTAATAAGAAACATCACCAGAAAATAAAAAAGAAATTCTCTATTGAATGCAGATGCTATTAAAGTAAATGCCAACATAAGATTTGTAAAGGCAACACTGATTGCAGTAAATACAATGTCAAAATCTCTGTATGCTTTGCTTTTCGATGTCCACCGAATACGTTGTTTAAAAAAGTCATTAATTGTTTGCGTGGGTTTGGTATAAACAAGAGCATCAGCCGATTTTATAAAGAGAATTTCTTTTCGATGTTTTTTCTTTGCCGAAAGTAGTAGGAAAATATCATCACCTGAAACATAATTGTTCTCGAGAAGTGCACTTTCGTACAACGATTTTTCGAATAATAGATTTGCTCCATTACACATAATTGGTCTGCCAATACCAATAGCTCCTGCCCCGGAACCTATTAAGCTTAAAAACTCGAGCGACTGAAATTTCTGAAACATACTCTTTGCAGGTGAAAATAATACCGGGGCAACCAGTAATTTGGGTTTATTAATCAAATAATAATTTACCAGACTCAAAACCCAATTTTCGCTCATGGTACAGTCGGCATCGGTAGTAATAATAATTTCTGCTGTAGAAAGATTTATACCGTAAGCAAGGGCGGCCTTCTTTCCTGTTTGATTTTCGGGTAATTTTACCAATTGAATTGCAAAATCTGTGTTGCTTTCGATAATTTCTACAGTATTATCTGATGAATGATCATCAACCAAAATAATTTCGGTTTTATCTTTTGGATAAGTTTGTGCAAAAAGCGAATGTAAAAGCTGAGATATATTTTCTTCTTCGTTACGAAAAGCAATAACGATACTTACTTTAGGATATTGATATGTTGTTTTTGATGTAAATGTTTTTATTTTCACCCAACCAGTTGCAAATGCAAGAATTACCAGAGCATAAATCAGTATTACAAATAAAATAATATATGTAAATAGGATCATTGTTGCAATTTATTCAAAAGTACAAAATAATTAATTACACATGAATAGATTCAGCCTTTTGCTTTAGGAAAACAAATTTTATAACTTGTATAAAATTTTCAGATCATGATACCCGGTTATAAATACCTACTTGTACTGATTTTGTTTTTTCTTACAATGTCATGCAATTCACAGGAAAATAAAAAAGATGTTATTTCTGTTGATCGCAAACCCGTTGTTGCAGGTTCGTTTTATCCCGATAATCCTGATGACTTGAAGTCTATGTTAGAGTTGTTGTTTGCTAAAGCAGAGAAAGTAAAAACCTATGATCAGGTTTTGGCAATAATTGCTCCGCATGCAGGTTATGTTTATTCAGGTAAAGTTGCAGCATCAGTATATACTCAAATTGATCCTTACAAAGAGTATGAAAATATTTTTATACTGGCATCGAGTCACAGAACGATTTTTAAAGGAGCATCAATTTATAATATTGGCGATTATATTACTCCGCTTGGCAAAGTAAAAGTTAACCGGAAACTGGCGACTGAATTAATTGAAAAGCATGATGTATTTGTTTTTAATCCTGATGCTCATTCAACGGAGCACAGTCTGGAAGTACAATTGCCATTTTTACAGTATTTTATGAAAAAAGATTTTCAGATTGTCCCCATAGTTACAGGAACACAAACGCTGAACGATTGTGAACGAATAGCCGAAGCTTTACTTCCATATTTTAACGAAAAAAACTTATTTATTATCAGTTCCGATTTTTCACATTATCCTACATACGATAATGCGGTTAAGGTTGATAAGAAAACCTGCAATGCAATTTGTTCGAACTCGGCAACCAAACTTATTGATGCAATAAACGAAAATGGTTCGGCAAATATTGATAATTTGGCAACAAGCTTGTGTGCATGGCCTGCTGTATTAAGTCTGTTGATTATCACTGAAACCATGCCCGACATTCAGGTTATTCCTGTTGATTATCAAAATTCCGGTGATGAAATTGGAGATAAAAGCAGGGTAGTAGGATATAACGCTATTGTATTTACAAAGAAAAAATCTCAAAATATGTCTGAAATTACATTCGAACTTTCCGATAAGGAAAAAGAAAAGCTACTGGGTATAGCACGAAGCACTATTGAAACTTATCTGGCAACAGGCAAAATCCCTGAAATAAATAAAAAAGATGTAACTCCTGC
>MENE01000154.1:2947-3299 GCA_001769005.1 Bacteroidetes bacterium GWA2_31_9b
TTGCGCGGATGTATTGGCAGGTTTTCTGCTACCGAACCTTTGTATAAAGTTATTCAGCAAATGGCCATTGCTTCGTCAACGGAAGATTCACGTTTTTCTGTGGTTGCTTTAGATGAAATGAAAGAAATTGATTTGGAGATTTCTGTACTTACTCCAATGCGAAAAATTAACTCCATTGACGAAATAGAGATGGGCAAACACGGCATTTATATAAAAAAAGGTTTTTCATCGGGTACATTTCTTCCTCAGGTAGCAACAGAAACCGGATGGACAAAAGAAGAATTCCTGGGTTATTGCTCCCGAAACAAGGCAGGTTTAGGATGGGATGGATGGAAAGATGCTGAAATTTATA
>MENE01000154.1:3454-15750 GCA_001769005.1 Bacteroidetes bacterium GWA2_31_9b
TAACCCAGGTAATTCTTTTGAGAGAGTTTCTAACTTTTTTTAATGGCAACGAGTTAATTATCGGAATCATTCTTGCCAACTGGATGTTATTAACTGCATTGGGAGCTTATTTGGGAAGATTTATAAAAAAGTATAAAAACCAAGAACAGTTGACTCTTGCTTTGTTGGGTAGTTTGGCTTTTTTACCAATTATTACTGTATTGGCATTGCATTTTTTTTCAATCCTTTTTTTTCAAACAGGAGTAATGGTTGGTATTACTGAAGTTTTTTTATACTCGCTGGGCATACTAAGCCCTTTTTGTATTGTATCTGGCATGTTATTTACTCTTTTTGCAAATCAGGAATCGCTTTATAAAAATCAAAACCGGATTGGAATAGTATATTCATGGGAATCGACAGGAAGCATGATTGGTGGATTTGTTCTTAATTTTATTTTGATTTGGTTTTTTTCAACATTCGAAAGCTTGTATGTTGTTATGGCTTTAGTAATTGTAATAACTGTTTTCTTAAGTGTTAAAAAAGAACATTACTTTATTTCAGGAGTGTTGACATTTATTTTTGTGCTTTTCAATTTTTTATACTTGCAAAATAATTTCGATAAGTCTATTCGAGAATATTCTTTTCCCGGCCAAGCTATTCAATACATCGACGAAACACCCTATGGAGTTCTTGTAATTACAAGTCATGCAGGTCAAACCAATTATTTCGAAAATAATGTTTTATTAGCATCTTCAGGAGATGCAATATCGCGAGAAGAATCGGCTCATTTTGCAATGGTTCAACACAAAAATCCTGAAAAAGTGCTTGTGTTTAGTGGTATTATTAGTGGTGTATTGGACGAGATTGCAAAATATCCTGTTAAAAAAATCGATTATGTTGATATTAATCCGGGAATAATAAAAATTGCCCGTGAAAATATAGAAGATGATTCAACCACTGTTATTCACTTAATTAAAAGTGATGCAATTCGCTATTTGAAAACAACAACAGAAAAATACGATGTAGTCATTTTCAATTTGCCAAAACCAACAACAATTCAGTTTAACCGATTTTACACCAAAGAATTTTTTGCTCTGCTAAAACAAAATCTTAATAAAGATGCTGTTATTTGCTTATCAATGCCATCGAGCTCTAATTACTTAAATGATGAGGCTCAGAAATTATTGTCTATTGTATATTCTACCTTAAATACGGAATTTAAACATATTTTAATTCTTCCCGGAGCCGATGATTATATTTTAGCTTCAGATAAGGAACTAAATGGAAGAATTGCTCACGAGATTGAAAGTAAGAAAATATCTACCGAATATGTAAATAACTTCTATTTCGATGATGATTTATTAATGAACAGAAGTAATAAAATAATGAGTCAGATAAATGTCAAAGCTCCTGTAAATACGAATTTTAATCCTGTTTGCTATCAAAGTCACATAAAATTGTGGCTAAGTTTTTTTAATGTAAGATATTGGATTCCTGCGATTTTCATTTTACTCTTTGCAGGCTTCTTCTATATAAAAGCAAACCCAATTAATAAAGGAGTTTTTGCCGTTGGCTTTGCAGGTACCAGTATTGAATTTGTACTTTTATTGGTTTTGCAGGTAATATATGGTTATGTTTTTGTTGCTGCTGGAATATGTATTATGGTTTTTATGGGAGGGTTGGCTTTAGGTTCAATTTATAGTCAAAGGATATTTAAAAATATTACTATTGGATTGTTTGGTAAATTGCAGATCCTGGTTGCAGTTTTCGCTTTTTTATTGCCTTTTGTATTCCTACTTTTTACATCTATAGAATTACCTGAAATTGTTATTCTAACAGTATTTTTCTTTTTGCTTTTTATAATTTCATTTCTCTCAGGAGTAATATTTTCTATGGCAACAATTTTAAGCAAAAAAAATATTGTTCAAACAGCATCCGATGCTTATGGATTGGATTTATTAGGCGCGGCAGCAGGTGCATTATTATTTGCGATTTATCTTGTACCAATGCTGGGCTTTGGATTATCGTTAGTAGTAACAGGACTGTTTAACATTCTTACAGCTATTTTGATTTTTAAGTCTAAATAATTATTCCATCTATTAGAGTAAAAAAATTTGCAATTCGAATGATTCAACATTAAATTTGAATAAAAGTACTCAATAAAAGTAAAAGGACTAAAGTCCTTTATTAAGTTACATTTTGTAACCCCAGCCTTAAGGCTGGGGTTAGTATACTTGCTCATTGACTGGGCTTTAGCCCAATTTTCAACTAATTATTTAGGAAAATATTGAATTTGAATAGTCGTTTTATGATATTATGAGTAAACGAAAAATCAGTAAAAGAGAATTTATTAAATACGGATGTATAGGTTCATGCGCTCTTGCATTGAGTGCAAATAAAACATTTGCTTTTACTAAAGGAATAAAGTCAATTACAAATAATTCAGATGATTTATGGAAATGGAGTAAGTTGTCGAAATATTTTATTGAAACACCCCGTGGAGTAAAATGCACTCTTTGTCCGAACGAATGCAATATTAAGGAAGGCGATTCTGGCGATTGCAGAAGCAGAGTAAATCATAATGGTAAAATTTATTCTATTGGTTATGGAAATCCATGTTCCATAAATATTGATCCCATTGAAAAAAAACCATTGTATCATTTTTTGCCCGAAAGCAATTCATATTCACTGGCTGTTGCAGGATGCAATTTTGCATGTTTGAATTGTCAGAACTGGCAAATATCGCAAGTTAGCCCTAAAGATACACGTAATTACGACCTAATGCCTGAAGGGGTCTATAAACAAGCTAAAGAATATAAATGTTTATCTATTTCATATACCTATTCGGAACCTATAGTTTTCTATGAATATGTATTTGATTCAGCTAAAATTGCAAAGCAAAATGGAATTAAAAATGTGTTGGTATCAGCAGGATATATTAATGAAAAGCCATTGCGTGATTTAATCCCCTATATTGATGGAGCAAATATCGATTTAAAAAGTTTTGATGATGATATTTACGTCCGATTAAATGGAGGAAAACTGGAGCCAATTTTAAATACTTTAAAAATCCTAAAACAGGAAGGTGTTTGGTTAGAAATTACAAATCTTGTAGTACCCGAATGGACAGATGATCTTTCAATGATTGAGCGTATGTGTGACTGGCTCTATAAAAATGGCTTTGAAGATACGCCTTTGCATTTTAGTAGGTTTCATCCCATGTATAAATTAACTCATTTGTCGGCTACACCGGCAAATGTTTTAAACAAAGCCAGAGATATTGCTACAAAATCGGGATTAAAGTATGTTTATGTGGGTAATGTTCCTGGTTCCGAAGCTCAAAATACAATTTGTCCGAAATGTAAAACTATAGTTGTTGAACGCAAAGGGTATCAGATTTTACAGAATAATATTGTAAATGGGTACTGTAAAAACTGTAAAACAAAAATTGCCGGGGTGTGGACATAATATAGGTTGCATTTTCTTAAAAAATCCGTTATATATTTTTTGATTTTAAACGTAAACTATTCAAAACAACTGAAACCGAACTAAACGCCATTGTGCCCCCTGCAATCATTGGATTTAATAAGAACCCATTTATTGGGAATAAAATACCGGCAGCAATAGGAATGGTTATAACATTATAAATAAATGCCCAGAATAAATTCTGTTTAATGGTTTTAAGAGTATAATCGGAAAGTTTTATTGCTGAAACAATTTTTTGTAAATCCCCTTTTACAAGTGTAATATCTGCGCTTTCAATTGCAATATCTGTTCCGTTTCCCATAGCCAGGCCAATGTCTGCTTGAGCAAGGGCAGGAGAGTCGTTTATTCCATCGCCAACCATGGCTACTTTAAACCCTTTTTCCTGAAGTTCTTTAATGTAGTTCAGCTTATCTTCAGGTAGCATTTCTGCTCTGTATGAATCAATACCTGCTTCACGTGCAATAGCTTCGGCAGTTGCAATATTATCGCCTGTAAGCATATGTACTTTTAGATTCATTTTTTGCAAATCCTGAATTGCTTTTAGCGAGCTGGGCTTTATTTGGTCTGCAATGGTAATTAATGCAACAAGTTTTTTGTTTCGGGCAATAAAAACATGAGTTTGAGCTGTAATTCCAAATTTGGTAAAGTAGCTTTTTTCATTTTCGGCATCTATTTCCTGATCTTTAATTAATTGGTAATTTCCTATAACATACGAATTTTGATTGTTCAGCTCAGCCACTATTCCTCTTCCGGTTATACTTTTAAAATTTGAAACAACAATATCGATATTCGTTTTATGTTCTAAATACCGTACAATTGATTCTGCCAAAGGATGTTCAGACAATTTCTCTACAGCTAAAATTTCTTGTAAAACTTCATCCTGATTCATCTTGCTTTTTAGCCAAATCAGTTCGTTCACAACTGGTTTTCCCTGTGTAACTGTTCCTGTTTTATCAACAACAATGATATCCAGTTTGCGAGCTTTCTCAAGGCTCTCCGCATTTTTAATTAAAATACCATTTTCTGCTCCTTTACCAATCCCAACCATCAATGCGGTTGGAGTAGCTAAGCCAAGTGCACATGGGCAAGCAATAATAAGTACGGTTATAAGAGTTACAAATGCATAGGTTGATTTTGGTTCCGGTCCTACAAAATACCATATAAAGGCACTTGCAATTGCAATTGAAATAACAACAGGAACAAATACAGATGCAATTTTGTCAGCAAGTTTTTGAACAGGAGCTTTGCTTCCCTGAGCATTTTTAACCATCTCTATAATTCGGGAAAGCATGGTATCTTTACCAATTTTTTCAGCAATCATTTTAAAACTGCCTGTTTTATTTATTGTTGATCCAATTACTTTTTGACCGATTCCTTTTTCTGCAGGTATAGCTTCGCCAGTAATCATGCTTTCATCAATAGTAGATAATCCTTCAATTATTTCACCATCAACAGGGATTTTTTCACCCGGACGAATAATCAAAATATCACCTAGAAGAACATCATCAATAGCTAATTCAATCTCAATTCCATCACGGATTACTTTCGCTGTTTTAACTTTTAATCCCATTAATTTTCTAATAGAATCAGAAGTTTTTGATTTCGCTTTTGTTTCAAGATAACGACCTAAAAGTATTAATGATATAATAACACTCGATGCTTCATAATATACATGGGGATGAATTCCTCTTGAAAGTAAATAATAGGGAAAAAAAGTATTAAAAACGCTGTAAATAAAAGCAGATCCGGTACCTATGGCAACTAAAGTATCCATATTGGCCGACTTATGAAGCGTTTGCTTAAGTGCAATAATAAAAAAATCGCGGCCAAACCATAAAATAACGGGCAAGGTAAAAATCAACATTATCCAGTTTGCATAGGACATGGTGTGATAAAACATGGCAATAAAAAATACAGGCAAAGAGAACAGAATCGAATAAAAAGCTTTATTCCTGGCTTTACGTAATTTCATTTTCTCTGAAAGATCAATCTGTAAAAGATCATCTTCTTTTAGTTCAATTAGTAATGAATATCCAATGCTACTTATTGATTTTTGCATTTGTGAAGAAGAAACTTTCTCAGGATCATATTCAACCCATACACTGCTATTTGCATAATTCACATGAGCTGTTTTTATTCCTTCTAAAGATGAAAGCATTGTTTCAACGCTCATTGCACAAGATGCACAACTCATGCCATCAACTTTATATGTTTCTTTAGTAAAACTCATTTTGCTTTTTTAAGATTGATTCTCAGATTTAAATTTTTTCAACCTTATAGCCTACTAAAGTTATTGCTTGCATTATATTATTACTTAATTCCTGTTCATTAGCTGAATCAGTAACTACTTCTACAATTTTTTCAGGATTATTTAAATCAACATTCCAAGAAATTATTTCATTGATTTTATCCATAGATGGTTTAATAGCATTTACACAACCTGCACATTTTAGGCTGGTTTTAAAATTTAATGTTTTCATGTTTTTAGAGTTTTTAAAAGGCTCCGGAAGCAGTCAAGAAAATGATTATGAGAAAAATTACCTTGTTATTAACCCTTGCTCCCGAAGCCAGTTTTTGAAATGCATTATCAATTTGCATTAGTACAAAAATAGATTAAGATTAAAAGATTCTTTTATGTAATTATAGAAAAGATTTATAAGATTATTTGATTATCTAAATGTTTAGATTTCATTGATATTCTTACGGTTTTGAACTTGCATATTTTTAAACTGGGTAGGAGTTAATCCTGTTTCGTTTTTAAACTGAGTACTTAAATATGCAATACTGCTATAATTTAATTTCATAGCAATTTCACTCAGGTTAAGTTCATCGTAAATAATAAGTTCTTTTACTTTTTCGATTTTTTGTTTAATAATATATTTTTCAATTGTAATATTTTCTACACTTGAAAAGAGTGTACTTAGATAGTTATAATCTTTTCCAATATTCTCAACTAAATAATCAGAAAAATTACTTTTCATTTGGATTTCTGAATTGTAATGAACATAGCCTATAACAAGAGTTTTTATTTTATCAATTAGTTGAGATTTTTTATCTTCTAAAAGTTCAAAACCCAGTTTTTGAAGTTCTTTATTAACCTCTTGGAGATTAATATTATTGCCAGAAATTATTGCTACACCTAATTTTATGTCTGAAATGGAATAGTTTAAGCGAGTAAATAACTCTCTAACAGCCATAATACAACGTGGGCAAACCATGTTTTTAATATGGAGAGTTTGTGAATTCATATTTTTAAAACAAAAAAAACAAATAAATGTTTATGATTTTATAAATCAGTAGATTATATTTTTATTCCCATAATCAAAATATCATCTACCTGCGATTGGTTGCCTTTCCAGTTAATGAAAGTTTCAAAAATGATTTGCTTTTGTTCTTCAATTCTTTTATCGTGAACTTCGAGAAGTAATTCACGTAAATTCCCTATTCTGTACTTTTTCTTATTTGGGCCACCAAATTGATCAGCGAAGCCATCGGTGAACATATAGAAAATATCGTCAATCTGAATTTCTAGTTCGTGATTTGTAAATGGTTCCATAGCTTTAGCAGATATACCAACCGGCATTTTATCCGCTTTAATAACTTCAAGCATATGATCTCGGATAAAATATAAATGATTATAAGCTCCTGCGTATTCAAGCTTCATGTTTTCGCGGTCTATAAGTATTAAAGACATATCTATTCCATCTTTAGCTTCATCAATTTTGTTTGAATTTACAAGAGTTTTAACAACCTTTTTACGAAGATGGTTTAATATTTCATTAGGTTTTGTAATATGTTCATCAAATACAATTTCATTTAAAAAGTTTATTCCGATAATACTCATGAAAGCGCCAGGAACACCATGGCCGGTGCAATCTGCTGCAACAATAATTGATTTATTTTCAATCTGTGCAACCCAATAAAAATCGCCACTAACTATATCTTTTGGTTTAAATAAACAAAATCCTTTGTTTAATACTCGTTGTAAAGTAAACTTATCGGGGAACAAAGCTATTTGTATATTTTTAGCGTATTCAATACTATCTGTAATATCTTTATTCTGCTTTAATATTTGATCATTTTGTTCGTCTGCTATATCTTTTTGTCGTTGAATCTCATCACGTTGAGCTTCAATTTCGTCTCGCTGAGTTTCAATTTCTTCCTTATGTTGATACATCTCAGCATTTTTAAGCTGTAGTAACTGATAATTCTTTCTGCGTCTTCTATTTTCACGAATAAGGAAAAAGGATTGAATAATAAAAATGAAAATTGCAATTATAAAAAAATAATTTAACGCTGAGCGTAATTTTTTTTGTCTGTTTAAGAGTTTAATCTCTTGTTGATTTTTTTCAGAATTGTATTGAAGTTCTAATTCTGCAATTTGAGTATTTACTTCTTCGTTTATACGTTTATTCTTAAGTTTGTATAAGGTTTCGTGATAAAGCAGTGACTTTTTAAAATCACCGATTTCTTTATACGTCTCATATAATACTTCATACGTCATTTCAAGAGTTATACTATACCCATTAGGTTCTGCTATAACAATACTTTTTTCGCAGTAATCAATTGCCTTGTCGTATTTTTTTAATTTTAAATTAATACCTCCAAGATTAAGATATGATGTAGAAATTCCATCTTCATCACTAAGTTCAAGTTCCAGATCAAGCGATTTTTGGTAATAATCACGTGCCTGACTAAATAAATTTAGATGTTCGTGTAAAACACCAAGATTATTGTAAGTACTGCTTAAACCTCTTTTATCGTTTCTAATTTTATTAATTCCCAGCGATTTTTCATAACATTCTATTGATCTGCCATAATTCTCGAGCGATCTGTATACAATTCCTAAATTATTATAAGCTCTGGCAAGACCGTCTTCGCTTTTATTATTTATCTGGGTTTCTAAAAACTTTTCAAAGTATTCAAGTGATTTTTTGTAATTATCCTGAAGATAGAAAGCTTGACCCAGAATCTGGTAACAATATTCAACAACTCCAGTACTATCAAGTTTTTCTGAAAGAATAAGTAGTTTATTAGCAGCTTTTATTGCTTTTTCAGGAGAATTGTCAATGTAATATTCAGTAAGTATTTTATAAATCTGGATTTTTTCAACTTCACTTGATACCTCAAGAACAATTTCTAAGGAATCAGTATTGATTTTTTGTGAATATACATTCTGAATACCAACAAAGAGTATAAATAAAATAAAAAACACATACAATGCCGGTAATTTTTTTCTCATATCAGCAACTAAAAAAACAGAAACTTTCTTAAAGTTTAAGCGTTGATACGAAATAAAAAACAAAAAGATACAGTAAATGCTAAATCTATATCAGATTTTATGCAAACATCTGTAAATCATGCAATTTTTTATATATACCTTTTTGTTCAAGTAATACATCGTGCTTACCACGTTCAACAATTTCACCTTCATGCAACACACAAATTTCATCAGCATCGCGAACAGTTGATAAACGGTGTGCAATAACGATTGACGTACGGTTTTTCATTAGATTAAAAATTGCATCCTGAACCAGTTTCTCCGATTCGGTATCGAGTGCTGATGTTGCTTCATCAAGTATTAAAATTGGAGGATTCTTTAGAACAGCTCTGGCTATGCTTACTCTCTGACGCTGTCCACCTGATAGTTTTGTTCCTCTGTCGCCAATGTTGGTTTGGTAGCCATTCTCGGTTTGTAAAATAAATTCGTGAGCATTTGCAACTTTTGCAGCAGCTATAATTTCTTCTTCGGTTGCTGTTTCCATTCCAAAAGCTATATTATTGTATATAGTGTCGTTAAATAATATAGATTCCTGATTCACATTGCCCATAAGGTTTCTTAAATCTACAAGATTTAAATCTTTAATATTTTCGCCATCAATAAATATTTCGCCTTCAAGAATATCGTAGAAACGAGGGAGTAAATCAACAAGGGTAGACTTGCCTGAGCCAGATTGGCCAACCAATGCAATTGTTTTTCCTTTTTCAATTTTCAGGTTTACATTCTTTAATACATAATCCTGAATGTATTTAAAACTTACATTTCTGTATTCAATAACATTTTTAAAATCTTTAACCGGTGTTGCATTTTCTTTAACTAAGATTGTCACCTCGGCATCTAATATCCCATTAATACGATCAAGTGAAGCTAATCCGCGTTGTAAATTATAATATACATTAGAAACTTCTTTGGCAGGAGGAATAATTTGAGAAAAGATTACAAGGTAAGCAATAAATGTTTGAGGACTCATAATAGCACTTTCTGACAGAACTAAGCTACCACCATACCACATTACCAATACAATTACAACTGTTGCCATAAATTCGCTGAATGGGCCTGCTAGTTCTTTTTTTCGCCATATTCTGGTCATTAGTTTTGAATAGGAATTATTTTCTTTCTGAAATCTATCGTCGATTTTTTTCTCTGAATTGAAAGCTTTAATAATACGTAATCCAAATAGTGTTTCTTCAATATATGAAAGAATTAATCCCAGTTTAGCCTGACCTTTTATGGATTTTCTTCGTAATGATTTCCCAATGCGACCAATTATAAAACCACTTACAGGTATCAATACGATCACAATAATTGTAAGCATAGGGCTCATTATAAATAATATAATAAGATATATAATCATAGTTAAAGGCATCTTAATTGCATTATTTAACGAACGCACAATAGATGCTTCAACTTCCTGAACATCGCCAGTCATTCTTGATATCAAATCACCTTTACGTTCTTCTGTAAAATAGGAAAGTTGTAATTCAAGTATTTTTGTGTTTAGTTTATTTCGAATATCACGAATAACAAGTGAACGTAATGGAGCCATTACATAGTTACTCATATATTGAAAAAAGGTCTTTAGCAGTACAAAAAATACAACAAGAAAACTTACTGAAAGCAATGCTTTTTCAGGTCCATATGTATCAATAATCTGACTCAGGTAAAAATTAAAATTATTACCTACAGATTCAGTATTAAAGTGCCATTCTACTAACTCTGTTACTCTTGGTTGTGTATTAAATAAAACTCCTAAAAAAGGAATTACCATTGTAAATGAAAAAATAGAAAATAATGTACCAACTAATGAATAAAAAATGCTGAGAGCACCTTTATCCCAGTATGGGAGCATATATCGTAAAATTTTATTAACACCTTTCATAAGGATGAATTATTAAATCGATTAACTAATACAACAAAAGTAGAAAAAAACTTAAACTAAACAGATGAAATAGGGACATGTTTGTTAATGAAAAAATTAAAAGGCTATCCAAAAAAGGTTGTGGATAGCCTTAATTATATATTGATTTATATTTATTAATTTCTGCTGGTAATTTTTGAAAGCAATCGTAACATTTCTATATATAACCAAATAAGAGTTACAATTAGTCCAAATGCAGCATACCATTCCATGTGTTTTGGTAATCCTGCTTTTGAGCCTTCGTAAATAAAATCGAAGTCTAAAACTAGATTTAGAGCTGCAATAATAACAATTACAACACTTATTCCAATACCCAGAATACCATTGCTATTTATAATTAAATTGCTAACACCAAAAAGTGAAAAAACAAATGAAATTAAATAAACCAACGCAACAGCACCTGTTGCTGCAATAATACCGGATCGTAATTTATCTGTAACTTTAATAATGCCTGTTCTATAACCAGCCAGTAAAATAAACATAGTGCCAAAAGTCAATGCAATTGCTTGCATAACTAAACCAGGATAACTTGCTTCGAAGAATGCAGATATAGCCCCTAAGAAAAGTCCCTCAAGAACAGCATAAATTGGAGCAGTAAAATACGCCCATGTTTTCTTAAACATAGTAATTAAAGCGAAAATTAATCCCCCAATACCACCTATAGCAATCCATTTCATAACCAATGATGCTCCAGCTTCAAGTGATGATGCTCCTACTTCGGCAGAATATGCACTGAAAAAGATTTTCCATGTGTAAGTAGCACCAACTAAAACTAATAAAAGCATAATTAATGATTTATTAATTGTGCCGTTAACAGTCATTACTTCTGTATAATCAGCAGCATACGATTGTGCATTGAATGCATTTTTTGATAAAACCGGATTTGATGATCTTCCAAAATTCATAATACTTTATTTTTAAATTTTTAATTGTTAGTGTTAATCAAATTTTATACCTGACTTTCTTTTTCTGTCAGATTGTTTTATTTAGACAATAAAGTGACAAAAGGTCACAATTAAATTACAATTATTCTTCTGTCAAGCAATATAAATACAATTGCCAGAACAGAACTGTAAAATGCATACCATTTTACCGGAATGTACTCTTCAGGGTCAATACCCAGTTTATAGTAATTGTACGCAATCATAATAATTTTTGAAAGTAAGTATGCTAGAACTGTAGCAAGAGCAACGCCAACTATCCCATAAATTTTAACAAACCAAATACTAAAGAAGATATTCATTAACACTTCAATAAATGAAATTATCATTAAAGTTTTAACTTTTTTAAATCCGATTAACAGAGTATGTGGAAATAGCAATCTACTTACAATAGCAAGAAGGTAAACAACAAAAACGTCGGAACTACGTGTAAATTCAGGGCTAAAAACTACTTTAAATATTGGTTTAGCAAATAAAAGCATTACAATTGTAAATGGAAACATCGAATGCATTATCCGAAGAGATTTCTTCCGAATATTTGCAAGTGTTTCTTTAATCTGTTTTTTAGTATTAAATTCGGTTAACATTGCAGAACTAAGCCCGGCAGCCAGCATGGCTACAAATGGTAATTCCTTGGCACCATATCTGAAAATAGCAAACCCATCGGCTTTATAATGGGTTGAAATTACTA
>MENE01000154.1:15765-21817 GCA_001769005.1 Bacteroidetes bacterium GWA2_31_9b
GTGACGAACCGCTAACCAATGTACTTACAATTAATGGAGCTGCAAAAATCAGTATTTCTTTAATATACGGAATAGAGATTTTCATCTCTGCATAATTATAAATCAAAGTAAGCAGCCAGATATTCCGAATTGCAGCAACAACAACCAATCCACGTAACGACCAGATTACATTGTATCCAAGGAGTACAGGTAATATGGCAGCAATTAATTGCAAACTATAAGTTATATAGGCGTAACTCAAAGTATTCCCCGATTTATCCTGAACCATATAAATATACTCTACAAGATTAGCCGGACTACTTAAAAGTAAATACCATAGAGTTATATTTAATAAGGGAACATTTCCTTTGTATCCAAAAATTGAGAAATTTCCCTGAATAGCCAGACCTATTCCGAAAACGATTAAACTAAACAGTAGTAATAGGAGGTAAATATTAAATATTTCAGGAGATTTTTCGCCAGGTATTTTTTCTTTACTCCCAAAAGTTTTTGAGTTTTTATATAATGGGAGGAAGGCTTGAACTAATCCGGTAACCCAAAAGAAACTTGCAACACTAGCCATGAAAATAGCTACTTCGAAAATACCTATTTCTTCTTTTGATAAACCTATTTTTGTAAATACAATTGATATAATGAGGAACACTACAAATCTTAGGATATTGAAAACTTGTAGCCCTGCAACACTATTTATATTTTTCCTGACACCAAACACATTAATTGATTTTTAAGTTAAAACCGATGTCAAAATTACACTATCCTAAATGAATAAAAAACCTTTTAACTTTTTTTAGCATAATCAAATGTTTTAACCCATTGGAAAAATTAAGAAATTAATTATTTGAATTGTTTAAAATTCAAAAATTCTTATATATATTTGCAGTCCTTAAATGGTGGATGTAGCTCAGTAGGTTAGAGCATCAGATTGTGGTTCTGAGGGTCGCCGGTTCGAGCCCGGTCTTCCACCCAAATACAAGCTTCGATGAATAATCGGAGCTTTTTATTTAGTAATATTGGAAAGGTGAGAAGTTCCTGACTGCCGTCAGGTAAGTTAACCCGAAGTGCGAAGCAATTATCGGGATGTCTTGGATTCCACCCCAAAGAAAACTTTGATAAAATAGTTGGAAATTATTAAAGATTCAAATATTAATTATTTGACTTAAATTTGCACGTTTATTTTTTATTTTTACAATTTATTAATTTAACAAATGAATAAATTTTTAACAAAAAAGGATTCTCTTAGATATGGCAGTTGGATATTTCTTTTGCATACACTAATAATTATTCCAATTTCATTTTTGTATTATAGGAATATTGAGCTAAATGCTGGCGTTTTCACTTATTTTTATTTAACAATTTTAACTATAAGCCATTTTGCTTTTTTGCAATATTTAATATTTGGAATACTTTATATCCCTTTTACATTTTTTTTTACTCAAAAAAAAATTCTACAAACTATTGCAATCCTAATTTTCTCAACAAGTATATTTATATTATTAATTGATACAGAAGTTTATAAGCTTTATCGGTTTCATATAAACAGTTTTACTTTAAATTTACTTTTTGGCGGTAATGGGCTGGAAATTTTTGAATTTAGTTCGAGTTTATATCTTTTTGCAGTACTCATATTTTTTGCAATTATTCTGTTTGAATTCTTCGTTCTTAAACTGTTTAACTATTTATTTAAAAAAGAAATTTTAAAAAATGGATGGCTTATTTTCTCTATAATATTGCTTATGCTGATTTCAAGTCATTTAATTCACGCATGGGCAAATGCAGCAGCTTATAAACCAATTACAAAATCCTCTCGTTTGTATCCATTATATTTTCCTTTAACGGCAACAAAACTCATGTACAAATGTAATTTAGTTGATAAGGATAATAGCAAATACAGCATGAAATCAAATTTTATTGATGATAACAAAACACTTAATTATCCAAAAAATCCTATTTCATGTTCCGATAGTATAAAGACACCTAACATACTTTTTATAACTATTGATAGTTGGCATTACAAAACATTAGATTCGGTAATTACTCCCAAAATTGCAAAATTCGCAAAAAAAGGATGTGTATTTACAAATCATTCAAGTGGGAGCAATGGAACCCGAACAGGAATCTTTTCAATTTTTTACAGTTTGCCTGGTTTATACTGGTACGATTTTTTATCGGCCAGTCAAAGTCCTGTGTTTATTGATGAGCTTATAAAAAGGAATTATAAATTTGGTATTTTTGCCAGTGCATCATTAAATAATCCTGAATTTGATAAAACAGTATTTATTAATATTGATAGTTTACGAACAAATTCAATTGGCAAGAAATGCTACTCAAGAGATATTAATATTACAAACGAATGGTTAGCTTTTGTTGATAAAAATAGTAAATCACCATTTTTTGGTTTTTTGTTTTATGATTCACCTCACACTATTTTGCATCCTCCTGAATTTAAAGGTCCTTTCCAACCTGAATGGGAATATGCTAAATATCAAGAATTGGACAACGATACAGACCCAACTCTTTTTTTTAACCTATATAAGAATTCAGTAAATTTTGTTGATTCACTTATAGGTAGTATTCTTAATGATTTGCAAGAAAAAGAATTGTTAAACAATACCATTGTTATAATAACAGGTGATCATGGACAAGAGTTTAATGATAATAAAAAAAATTACTGGGGACACAATGGTAATTATTCTAAAGCACAACTAAATACACCACTTGTAATGTATTTTCCCGAAAAAGAAACGAAAACATATAGCCATTGGACATCTCATTATGATATTATTCCCACATTAATGCAAGATGTATTTAAATGTAATAATCCTATTGATGATTATTCTTTAGGGAAAAATATAGCTGATACTTCAAATAGAAACTGGTTGTTGGTCGGAAGCAACGATAATTTTGGAATTGTTGAACCAGACAGAATAACAAGTGTATATTTTAATTTTAATTATGATATTACAACACCTAGTTTGGATGATATTGATAATGCTAAACTGAGAGTTGAATTATTCAATGATATCATAAAAAAAGCAAATAGTTTTTATTATAACAGTACTGAATAATATTTTTTTATTTATAAAAATTCCGTTGTCGCATAGCTTCAAATACCAAAATGGCACATGATGTGGATACATTTAACGAATCAATTTCTCCATTCATTGGTATTTTAATTTGTTCATCAGCTCCAATAAGCCATTTATTTGTTAATCCGTCGGCTTCTGTTCCCATAATTATTGCAGATGAAATTTTAAAATCAGTTTCGTGATAAAACTTTTTAGCAGTTAGTGCTGCTGCATACGATTTAATTTTATTCTGCTTCAGCCATTCTATTGCTTCGTCTGATGAGCATGTAACAATCTGTTTTGTAAAAATACAACCCACACTTGAGCGAATAGCATTTGGATTGTAAATATCTGTTAATGGATCACAAACAATAACTGCATCAACATTGGCTGCATCGGCAGTGCGAAGAATTGCACCCAGATTCCCTGGTTTTTCAACTGATTCAAGTATAATAATAAATGGAATGTCGCGTAATTTTAAATCTGAAAGGTTTAAAAAGCGCGGTTTAGCAAGCACTAAAATACCTTCGGTTGACTCACGGTAAGCAATTTTATGATATACATCCCGCGAAATATCAAAAATCTGGTTTTCATCAGTTGAAATCTCACGAATGCGATCATTAGAAATAATTTCGGAACAGAAAAAGATCGATTTAATTTCAATCCCTGATTTAATTGAAAGAGTTATTTCGCGTAATCCTTCAATTACTATCAGGTTTTGTGCTTTCCGCTCCGACGATTTCTGTTGGAGTTTAACAATGTTTTTTATCCGATGATTTTGAATACTGGTAATTTTTTCAATCATTTCAAATAATTTATGAATACAAAAATAAGATTTAACTTATTACCTTTCAAATATGTTTACTAAAGATATGATGTAAAATAAGGTTTTGCATAAATACTCTTTTATTCCAATCTTTGTAAATCAAAAAATAGTAAATTATTAATGAAGAAAATTGAACTACTTGCACCAGCAAAAGATTTGGAATCAGGGAAGGCAGCACTTATTTATGGAGCAGATGCTGTTTATATTGGTGCACCTAAGTTTGGAGCCAGATCTTCAGCAGGTAATAGTTTGAACGATATAAAACAACTCATTAGTTTTGCACATAAATTCTACGCAAAAGTTTATGTTACCTTAAATACCATTCTGCATGATAATGAACTTGTCGAAGTGCAGGATTTAATAAATGAACTTTACAAAATTGGTGCTGATGCAATTATTATCCAGGATATGGGAATTCTTGAACTTGAATTACCTCCAATACCAATATTTGCAAGCACACAAACGAATAACTACACATGGCAAAAGGTGAAATTTTTGGAAGATACAGGTATAAAGAGGGTGATTCTTGCACGAGAGTTATCTTTAGAGCAAATAAAAGAAATTCGTTCAAAAACAACTGTTGATTTAGAATTCTTTGTTCATGGAGCTTTGTGTGTTAGTTTTAGTGGTCAGTGTTATTTTAGTCATGCCATTGATAAAGGAAGTGCAAACAGAGGTACTTGCGCTCAGCCTTGCAGATCGTATTATTCTTTACTCGATAAAAACGGAAATACACTTTTAAAAAACAAATACCTGCTGTCGTTAAAAGATATGAATCTTTCAGAACATATTAATAAATTGATGGATGCAGGAATAAGTTCGTTTAAAATCGAAGGACGATTAAAAGATATCAATTACATAAAAAATATTACAGCATATTACCGAAAGCAAATTGATGAAGTACTAAAAAACAAGGAAGGTTTTGTAAAATCATCGTCGGGTAAAATAGTTTACGACTTTAATCCTGATGCTGAAAAGACTTTTAATAGAGGATATACCGATTATTTTTTAAATGGAAGAACAAAAGATATTGCATCACCCGATACACAAAAATCAATTGGAAAGTGTATAGGTAAAGTAAAATCAGTAAAAAAGAATTATTTTACTATTGATTCAATGTATCCATTAAGTAATGCCGATGGAATCTGTTTTTTCGACGATATGGGTATTTTACAAGGAACATCAATATATAAAATTGATAGTGATAAAGTGTATGCCGATCATATTGAATTATTGAAACCTGAAAGTTTTATTTATCGAAATTCAGATTTTGAGTTTAATAAACTACTATCATCCTCGAAAACTGATAGAAAGATTTCTGCTAACATTGAAATTAATGAATCTGACGAAGGGCTTGTTATTCATGCCGTTGATGAAGATCAAAACAAAGTTCAACTTTATGAAAAAGTTGAAAAAACGATTGCCCTAAATTCTGAAAAAGCAACTGAAAATATAGTAAGCCAGTTTAAAAAATCAGGTGATTCTATTTTTAAAATTGAAAGTGTAGAAAACAAAATGAGTAGTTCATTATTTTTCCCCATTTCTATATTAAATGAATTAAGAAGGAAAACACTTGATTTGCTAGAGCAGGAGCGCATAAAAAATTATCACAAGCAAGAAATAGGTATAGAAAAAACAAATCATCCATACCCTGAAGAGATTTTAGATTATAAAGGGAATGTGTTAAATCATAAAGCGATAGAGTTTTATATGCGTCATGGTGTTAAAAGTATAGATCAGGCATTTGAAGTACAATCTGATTTAAAGAATAAAGAAATAATGATTACAAAGCATTGTATAAAATACCAAATGGGGTTATGTGCCAAGTACGATAAGCCAAACAGGAAAATTGAAGAGCCGTTGTACCTTGCCGATAACAATAGAAAATACAAACTTGAATTCGATTGCAAACAATGTGCTATGAAAGTTATATTTTTGCAGTAAATATTTTATATCGATGAATTTAATTACACCACAAAACTGGGTTGATTACGAACTGATTGATTCCGGAAACTTTGAAAAACTTGAGCGATTTGGGAAGTACATTGTTTCACGTCCTGAGCCACAAGCTATTTGGGACAAAGCATTATCAGATAGCGAATGGCACAAAATGGCACATGCCGAATTCAGAAAAGAAAATACCGGAGGATTAACATCTGAA
>MENE01000155.1 GCA_001769005.1 Bacteroidetes bacterium GWA2_31_9b
AACACCAACATTGTCGGTTGAAGCAGTCCAGCTTAATGTGAAAGTTGTTTGAGCAATATTTGCTGAAGCCAAATTCGTAGGAGCTGTTGGAGCTGTTGGGTCGACTGATATTGGTGTTGTAAACGAAACCTGATTACCATAGCTGGTTCCAACACTATTTGTAGCATAAGCTCTAACATAGTAGTTTGTTCCTGGAGTTAGACTGCTCATAGTTAAACTATAAGTTCCTGATGTTGTAACAGGTGAAGTAGAAAGTACGGTTCCTGTTGTAAGAGTGGGGGTTGTAGAAGTTGAGTAAACAATACCACTAGCAGTAACAGTTGCACCACCATTTGCTGTAACATTACCTCCACCTATTGCAGAAGTAGTACTTATTAATGAAACACTATTTGTAGTTACTGTTGGTGCAGTTGTAACAGAACTATTTGGACCACTAGGATGACCAGGAGTTCTCATTTGTAATGATGGATCGCCAAAAACTGTCCAAGTATCTGCCATATTTGCTCCATCGGTACTATATTCATCTATCATCTGGAACATTCCATTTACAAACATACCACCATAAGTAATATAACTGTTTGCAACGAGTAAATCATTCATTTCGTCCTGAGCACACATAGGTGATGCCCATGATTGATTAATAGTAGATCCACAGAATACAATAGCACCTGTTGGATTGTTATTATTTGTTGATCTTAACCATGTTTCAGCAAAGCAGGTAATGCTTGTAAAATTACCTACAACACAAGCAACAGAAATAACAAAAGGTAGTTTATTTTCGTTGGTTAAAGCATCAACATTAGTTTGTGTATAAACCATTGATGACCATGTAGTGTTGCTTCCATGACCAACATAATTTATTATTCCGCAACCACTGTTAATGTATGAAGAAAGTTGTGTTGCACTGCCACCATCCTGATATACCGGATTAATATTGTATCCATATCCTTCAAGATCGGTTGCTATGTTATTCATGTGAGTCTCGTCGCTTTCGTCATCATCTCCACCGCCACCTTCACCTTCGTTTGATGCAATACCAACACCATTTTTAAACCAAGTATCGCTCGAGCTTACTTCACTTTCGTAATAAATTGTACGATCAATTTGGGTTTGTAATTGAGCTGCAGTTTCTGCTGAAAAACGACCAACAAAAATATCAAGATAATGGTCAGTACCAGATGTATAACCGTAATTGTTATCGGAATTACCTGCTGTTGTACTTGAACTAGGAACCTGTGCATGATCTCCAACAAGCAATAAATAGCTAATTCCATTTGTTGTATATTGATTTGTTACATAGGTTTTAAGAGCAGAAGCACTTCCAATTGTTGAATAATCAACAAGATTTACTGTATAACCAATTGATTGTTTCCAAGTTACAAATTCAGCCATTTCATCCATGAAATCAGTATAACAAACTATAAGCATTTTTTTACCACTTTCACTTACAGGAGTGTATTTTGCAGATGTTGAATAATTGATAAAATGATTTGATATTACATTATTGAATACTTCATCATTTTTTATAATAGGATTAACGTTTAATGTATTGTTAACACTCTTGCCTGCTGAAACCAAATCAACAGTAAGATTTGTATAAATTCTTACTTTTTTTGTTACAGGATTATATTGAACAGGATAAATTACTACGTTTTGTCCACGAACATTTCGAATAATATAAGGATTGTTAACTGTAGCAATATTTGCTGGGTAGAACTCATTTTTCGAATACTCTTCTCCAAATACAAATGGAATAGATTTAGGGTCTTTATCGCGAGTAATAATACCTTTTGATGGTGCAAGATCAATACCATCAATTTCAATAAACTTGCTGCTTATTACTTTAAGAACCATTTCAGAAAAATCAGGAATAGCAACTGCTTGAGATACTTTTGGTAAATCAGGTGCACCTTTCTCCTGAATTCTGGAACACTTAGGAATATTAATTAAATTATAAATTCCTTTTGATGTTGAAACTTGTTCAAGGGCATAAGCTTCAAAATTAAATTCAAGACGAATTTGATCCTGAGAAGAGCTTAATAATTTGATTTTTGTTTCAATTGACGAACTTTTTTCGTCTAACTTTTTCCATTCCTGACCGATTGCCTGCCTGCTAAAAGAAAACAATAACAGACCAATCGTAATGATTAGTAAACTTTTTTTCATAAGATTAAATTTAGAGGTTTAGATTTTTAAACTCAGCAAATTATACAATTCCAAAAACGAAAGAAACTTTTTTCGACAGACGACAAGTTCCAACAAACGAAAAACAAGTATCGAAGAAAATTAGAGGAACAATTTTAAATAAAGGGAGTTAGTATCTGATTTATATCGCAAATTAAAGAAATGGGTTGATTTTTTTTAATTGCTTAAGATTTTCATTTTTATAAAATAAATTTCAAATATCAATTTCAATATCGTACTTATCTAATAAACCTGGCAACCCGTTTAATGCGAATTTTGCTTTTTTTATACGATTTGTTTCTGGATTAATTGAATAATTGAACGAGGTTCGAAAATCAGTTTTTTCTATAATTGTATTTTCAAATGTTGCTTTTAATAAATCACAATTATCAAATATTGAGCTGCTTAAATCGCTTTCAGTAAAATCGACTTCTTGAAGGGTTATATTTTTAAATATTGTTTTTTTAAGATTTGTTTTATAAAATGAAGCATGATTAAGATTGCAATTTTCAAAATTTACTGAAAAGCTAAATTCATTGCAGTTTTCAAAGTGTAATCCCAACATCTTAGAGTTTTTAAATTTAATGTTCTGGAAAGATGTTTTAATCAATTTTACCATGCTTAGATTGCAGCTTTCAAACAGGCAATCCATAAAACGAATACTTGAAAGATCTGAATTTGAAAAATCACAATTTATAAAATTACAGTTCTCATATTCACCTTTTGATAATGGATTTTGGGTAAAGTTATTTTTATTAAAGTCCTTTTCTACTATATATTTTTGTTCCATTTATTTTTAAAAATGATGTTTATTGGAAACTATTGAATATTTTTATTTCTTATTTTTAAATATTAATAATATTCCTAACAACATAAGACTAATAGACCCAATAAAACCAATAGCCTTTTGATTATTTTTATCCTTTTCTGTTTCAGCAGGATTTTTAAAAATGTAAACCAAGAATACTATTGCAATTGCTACTAATATAATTCCTAATGCGATTAACATATCATAAATATTTTAAATTTTTAATCTATTCTTCTTGTTCTTTACTCAGCCCAATTTCCATTAAACTAGCTTTTTTATAGTCGGCAGGAATAGTGAATACCAATGAATCAATTTTTTCTTTGTCGAGTTTTGTTACTTCGCTTATGGTTTCGTAGCCTCCATAATAATTAACCGATTTTAATGGGAAACCTTTTCGAGCAAACTCGAGATATTTTTCATGCATCTGATAAAACTCGGTTGTTCCGGCCTGAGCAGTAAAATCGCTGAACAAATTGTAAAATTTGTTTATATCTAAAACATCTTGCGCACGGTTCGATTCCGATAACCAGGCTTCTTCCTTTAGTTCATTGTTAACTAAAACTTTATATTTTACAGCAGTATAACCCGCAATCTTTTGCGATTCGTTTGTTTTTGTAATTTCTAAAGTGTAATTTTTTGGTTGATTTGATTTTGATTGCATTGGATTATCAACAGAAGCAATCATTCCTTCGAATACTTTTTTTATCATTTCTTGTTTATCGGCCGAAGCATTTTTCAATTGCTCATTCATAACCTGGTTAATAGCCGATTTCATATCTGTTTTGTAATTTGCCACGTTGCCAACCCAATACACTTTTTTTGCAGTACTCATTAGTGTTATTGTTTCAGTGTTTAAATTAAAAAGGGTAATCATTTCTCCTTGAACAACTTTCATAATATTATCCTGCAAATAAACTGTTTCGACTAAAGCAGATCCAACACCTTCGTCGGAATCATAAGTGCGTTGGGTAATTATCCAGCCGGCATAAACATTTAAATGAGATGTAAGAATAAGAGATAGTATTGCAATTATATTTTGTGTTTTCATTTTTTCTGAATTTTATGAGAGATTTTTATACATCTAAAAACATACCAGAATTGATGTATAGTTTATTTAAGATTCAAATATAAGGTTTTTTAAATTTGAGAAAAGTGTTGTTTTCGAATAAAATATCCCAGTTTGTAAAAACTAAATAAATTTATATTTGTACAACCTAAAATCAATGATTTCCGAATCAGACTGTGGGTTACTATCCAAAAGTAATTTACTAAAAAGATTATTCTGAGTTTTTTTAATTTGGAATAGGTGTTAAGTAATGTGATATCTTTTTCAAAATCAGGATTATGTGATAGAATATTTTTAATGTGAATCAAGTTTTGAATTGCCTGCTCTGATTTTGTAATAAACTCTTCATTACTCTCTAATGAATCATTAATTACAGGATTATCAATATGAGTAATAGCGATTTTATTCATTTTTAACTGATACCCAAAGAAAGTATCTTCATGTCCGTAACCTGCAATTCTTTCTTCAAAAGGGATATTTTGAAGAATCGCTCTTTTTATTAAAAAATGAATTGTGTTAAACGATTTATATGGGTTTTCTAATCTATAATTTAATGAAAGTACTTCTTTTTTTAATCCATATTTCCATCGTAAACGGTATTTTTTTTCGGTTTTTTTTAAATTATACGATAAACCACCACAAAGTACATTTGTTTCAGGTTTAATGGATTTAATATATTTTTTAAGATATGATTTTGAATCAATATATGCGTCGCAATCGAGAAATAACAAATAATTAAATTGAGCATGTTTTAAAAACAAATTGCGAATTTTTGATCTGCCAATATTTTCAGGTAATTCAATATATTTTACATTTGGAAGTTCAACAAGGCATTTATTTTGATTTTTAAATAAAGTTTCAGAAAAATCGTCGATAAGTATAATTTCAAAATCGATTTTGAGTAATAACGCCTGACTGTGTAACTCATTTACCAGTTCATCAACATAGAAATTATAAATGGGGATACAAATTGAAAGCATAAAAGTTATTTGAAACAAATATAAAAATAACTTTTATGCTTTTATTAACTAGTCGATCTTTTAACTAAGGTTTATTCGTATCGGAGTGCATTTACAGGGTTTTGTTTCGCTGCCTTATAAATTCTCCAGCTTATAGTTATTATTGATGTAACAAATAGGATAATCAGAGGAATTAAAAAACTAAAGATATTTGCTGTCATGAATTTATCCCAAATGCTATCCATAAGCATTATTGAAGAATAGTATCCACCTAAACATCCTAAAAATGCTGAAATAATTAAAATAATTACAAACGGACGCGAAATAATTTGAGTTATATTATTTACCGATGCTCCCATCACTTTTCGAATTCCAACCTCTTTGGTTCGATTAAGAATACTTAAGCTTACAAGAGTGTAAAGTCCAATTACTGATAAAATAAGGGCACAAATTGCAAGAAAAACAAACATTATTTTAATGTTTTTATTTACTTGTTTTGCTTCTTTTAAAAGGTCAACCTGAAATTTTCCTTCGTATGGGTAATTGGGAATAATTTCTGCCCAATCTGCCTTTAATGATTCATTAACGGCACTTAAATTTTCTGTTGAAGCACGGATTGCAATTTGTCTGTAATCTTCTTCTTTTGCTAATAAAAAGATAAGTGGATTTATTTTTTCCCAAAAGCCATATAAATACACATCATTTGCAACACCAACAATTTGCATTGCCATGGTATCGTTCATGTAAACTGTTTTACCAATAGGATCGTTAAATCCAAAATCAGCAACAAATTTCTCGTTTACAATTATTGATTTTTGTTCAATATCGGCAGCTTGGTTTTGTAACCAGAAATCGCGCCCCTGAATCATTTTTAAACCCATTGTTTTAATGTAATCGTGCCCAATATGCATGATGCTTGTTTCTACATTTTGCTCAAGGTATTTTATTGAACGATTATAATTACCATAACCAATATGATAATCGGTACCGGCATACATTTCAATATTGGGATTATTTTTTACTGCCTGTTCAAGTGGCTTGTAATCATTTTTATTATTTAATGATAAAATCAGAATATTATCTTTATTGTAACCAAAGTCGGCATTCTCCTGAAATATTGCATTTTGTGAAAACATAACACCCGAAACAAGCGCCATAACCGAAACTGAAAATTGAATCACAAGAAGTATTCGTGATAATATATTTTTACCACTCAGTTTAAGTTTATCGCGAAATATTTTTACAGGATTAAACTTGCTTACATAAAATGCAGGATATGCACCAGCTAAAAGTGCTGTAACAATCCAAAGAATAAATATAAAAAGTATTAGTGATGGGTTTTCTTTAAAATTCAATTCAAGTGTCATATATTCCCACATCGACGAGTATGCCGGTACAAGCCATCCCGAAATAGCAACTCCAATAATTACAGCTATAAAGCTAATTATAAGATTTTCGCTAATAAACTGTATTATAATATGACGACGTAATCCTCCAAAAACTTTGCGTAAACCAATTTCCTTTAAGCGTTTTCCGGCAAACGAAATCGACGAATTCATAAAGTTAAAGGCTGCAATAATAAGAATAAAAATAGCCATTATTGGGGGTGCAACTACTGCTGCAGGATGAAAACTATTTCGTAACCACATAGCCCATACTTCACGATCATCGGCAACATCTTTTAATGATTTAACAAAAAAACTGGTTATTTTCCAATCCTGACGGGCATCGTTCTGAACAGATATATAGTTTTTAAGTATATCGTTAATTTTAGGAATATTTGTTTTATCTTTTATCAGTAGAAAAGTAGCAGCAACCCAGTTATCCCATTTTTGATCATCAATCTGCCATAGATCTCTGAAATTATCAATTTGAGTAATTGCTTCGTGATAAAAAATTGTATTTAATGGCAAGGTTTTAAATACACCACCAACTATAAAAGCTCGTTCCTGACTTTGGTCGTTAAATATTGAAATTACTTTTCCTATAGGATCTTCGTTTCCAAAATAAATTTCGGCAAGTTGTTCATTAATTAAAATTTTTCCTTTATCGCGAAGAGCTTCTTTAGTTCCTTTAGTGATCTCAACCGAAAAAATATCAAAATAGTTAGGGTCAGCATAACCAATACTTTTATTAAATATTTTTTCTCCGTTTTTAACAGGTGAATTTGATGTAACGTATCTGCATACCTGGTCAATACCAGAAATATCCTGTTTTATATATTTCGAAAGAGCAAAAGGAGATATCCCATATTCCTGCTGTCTTTCCTGCATGTCGCGAGTAATGTTTATTTTGTATATATCGGAATAGTTTTCATGCATTTTATCCCAGTCGGCATCGAACTTTGTGTTTAGGTATGCATTTATACAGAGAGCCAACGCTATGGCTAGTCCAATAATATTTATTCCTACAAAGAGGATATTTTTCGATAAATACCGAATTGAAATGGTAATAAAATTTTTGAACATAAGTTTTTAGTATTATGTATTTTTTTAGATTGCAGAAATGAATAAAAAATATAATTAAAATTCCCAATATAATATAAGAACGAAATTAATTTTTATATGCTGCAAAAAAAAAATAAAAAAGCCCAAAAATGGGCTTAGTACAAAATAAAATATTTTAAGTTAGAGCAATTCAAAATCTTTGTCGTGCCCATTACTAACAATTATTTCCCAGTAACGTTGCGATATTTCGCCTGTTTTTCCTGTCAACAGATTTTTAACTAAAATACGTTTTACACTCTTGCTTTCTGTTTCTGTTTCAATATATTCAAAAGGAATGTCTAAAAGCGATTCTAGCTCATGCCCGGCTTCTTTTGCTTCTTCATCATTTTGTTCGTAAGTCCAGAATATTTTCATATCGTGCCCTTCTTTATACGATGAATCGAGTAAACGGAGCATATCGCTAATGTGTTTAATTGAACAACTGTTTGTATATGCAAGGAATAAATCAATTTTAGTAAATTCGGCAGGATCTTTAATATATTCTTTTATCCAATCAAAGATAGGTTCAAAAAAAATCAAAACATTTTCGGGCATTGATCTCCCTTTAATTTCGATAATACCATTATCTAAATTAACATAAGGAGTGTCAAGTGTTTTTTCAAGTATTAAATTCATTGATCTTAAACTATATATTACTTTTTGTGACGATTAAACAATTTTAATTAAACTTTAAACAATTTAGTTAAATCAAAGTTAAACTTCATTACGTAAAAAAAGTAGTATTTGTTATTGTTTTATTTTCGAAAATTTTTCTTTAAGATTTAATTTGTTGAAAAAATGAATACTTACACGTAATACATCAAGATAAAGACAAGTATATAAAATTAATATTCCAAACCACATTATAAACAGATTAAACCAAAAAGTATCAATTTTTAATCCTTTGATAATTTTTACCGGAGAATAGAAATGTGCATTTCCGTAAACAGAGGTTGGAAACATAAAAACCGGATCTTTCTTTTGAATTAATCTATTTTCTGATTGATAAATTTTATTAATTTCATTTCTGTTTAAAACCAAATCGGCTAGTTTTTTATTATAGTATTTTTGCTTGTATTTATTAAATTCATTATTTCCCATTTTATGAATTAAGCTGTTGTATATACTATCTTTTCGTTCACTTGCTTGTTTTCCTTCTTCTATAAATGATTGTTTGTTAATATACAAATACCCAAAAATATTCTCGGCAATAACTTCGTTAAAATCCAGATAATTAATAGATTGAATATATATAAAAGGTGGTGTACTTCCGCTTTTAACCAGATACTTTATTTCATTTGCAATAATTTCCAAATCGTGCATTAATAATAAGGAATCAGTACCACTTTCTTTTCTCATCATACACTGTTCCAATTTATTTTCAAGCTGAGGAATAAGAAAAGCTGTACGATAGTCACTATTACTAATTATTTGTTCATCATCGAAAAAGTGTTTTTCAAATTTATTTTTCTTAAACTGTTCTACAGTTATAGCTTCGTATGCCCATCGTGTAGGCATAAGATTACCGATTACTGGGACATGAATTTTTGAGGTAAAACTTTTATTTAAATCGTCGAATGGAATCATTGCACCACCCAGTAAAAGTTGTGGAACTAATATTAAAGGGATAAGAATATAAATTGCTATTACCGAATTTAATCCTGAAGAAATATTTAATCCAATAATATTCCCAATGCAAGCCGATGAAAATAAAATAAGCCAGAATGGAATTAGCATTCCATGAATTCCTAAAATTGTATTTCCGATGAGTGTATACAAAAAGGTTTGAATTGCAGATAAAGCAAATAAAAAAACAATTTTTGAATTGATATAGCTAAACCAGCTTAACTGAAGGAATGATTCTCGTTCAAGTATTTTACGGTCTTTTATAATTTCTTCTGCACTTACAGTTAGCCCCAGAAAGATTGCTACAACAACCGACATAAAAAGAAAAACCGGAAGGTTTTTATTTTCTGCAAAAATATATCCGGTTGGAGTAATATATTTTGTAAAGAAACCAAGAATTATTGCAAGTAATGGAGCTTCAAATATGTTTATAAAAAAATATTGTTTGTTTTCAAATTTCGAAATCAAATTTCTCATACTAAAAACCCTGAATTGGCGAATTATATCTGGAACCCTAAACTCGGTAATGGGAATATTCTCGTCTGTATGTTTAGGTTTTAGATAACGCTCAATATTGTCAACATACCTGTAATACCATGTTTCTGGTGAAGTTTTTCTGTTAAGTGTTTCTTTACCATATTCATCTATCTCTTTTGTTTCAATAATTTGTAAAATTTGTTCCGGAATTATTGAACCACAACATGCACATTCGCTTTCGGCAGCGTTTACAAGTGATGTTATCGTTTTAAAATAAACAACTGCTTCAATTGGATTTCCCTGGTATATAGGGTAGCCACCTTTATCAAGTACCCATAATTTATCGAACAGTTTAAAGTTTTCTGATGAGGGTTGATGTATATTTGCAATTACTAATCTGCCTTTTTGTGTTTGTTCTTTTAAAAGAAACATTACTTTTTCAGAATCCATTGACGACAAACCTGAAGTTGGCTCATCAACAAAAAGTAATAATGGCTCTCGCATGAGTTCCAAACCAATGTTTAATCTTTTTCGCTGGCCACCACTTATAAACTTATTTAGAGGATTTCCAACCTGCAAATCGCGAATGTCGTATAAATCGAGATCGTTTAAAACAGAATTAATTTTTTCTTTTATATCCTGATTTGTATAATTACTAAAACAGAGTTTCGCATTATAATATAAATTCTGATATACAGTTAATTCTTCAAAAAGCAAGTCGTCTTGAGGAACAAATCCTATAAGTCCGGTAAGGTGTTTTTTATTGTAATGAACATTAAAATTATTAATTTTTACTTTGCCTCTTGAGGGGAGCATTTTACCACTTAAAATATTAAATAATGTTGATTTTCCAACACCACTTCCTCCCATTATTCCTATTAACTGTCCTGATTCTTCTGAAAAATTGAATTTCTGAATTCCATTTGTACTGTTTCTGAATTTGAATTCAAGATTTTCGGCTGCAAATATTAACTTAGAATCATCAGAAGAGCTAATAAATTTTGATGCAATATCAAAATAATAAATGTTGTCGATATTAGGTCCTTTTATTATAGCTCCTTTTTTAAGAAGATATGGCCTTCCTGAAATAATTTTCTTACTGTCGATAAACAGACTTAGCCCGCCAGTATATCTAAATACAAATGAGTTAATAGATTTGATGTGAAAAACTACTATTTTTCCATACAAATTTTCTCTATATAAAAAGCGGCTTTCATAGTTTTTACGAGCAACCTTTTTTTTCATTACCCAAGCCAGGTTGTCCGACCATTCACGAATCTGATTATCGATAATAAGAACCTTGTCTTTTTCGAGCAAATCAGTATCATAATTAAAAATAAAGGTTTTGAAATTATTGAGTTCACTTTCAGATAAGTTAAACGATTTTGCAACAGTTTTTACAAATTCAAGTTCCTGTTCTGTAACAACCTGATCTTCGTGAACAAATTCAAGCAATTGAAGTAAAACAATTACCCGTTCGTTAAGTAATAATCCTTTTTTTATCTGACTGCAAACATTTGTAATTTGAAATGAAATTAATGAAACATTATTTGAATTATATTCAGTATTATCGTAATCTAATTCGCGTTGATAAAATTCGTAGTAGTTATCGAATAAGCGCAAATATTCTTTAACTAAATCTGCAGTTAGATATCGTTCAAGATACTGTATAACAATTTGTCTCCCCTTAACAGTAATTCCACCAGGGTTAACATTTGCAACTATTGCAAATAAATGAATCAGAGCATTTAGTATAGATTCACTCATGTGTTTTTGATATTAATATAATATCTGCAGGGTTTAGATTTTTAGTAATTTAATAATAAAAAATTGAGGTTTTAAAAAAAAACTTCAATATAATCTGAAAATTTAGTAATTTTTTTGATAAAAAAATGCTCATACAAAATAAGCATGAGCATTATATTTAAAAAATTATTTTTTATGATGTGATTCTTTTTCTTAATTCTTCTGTTTGCTTAACTATTTGTTCAAGTTGTGCTTGAGTAATTCCATTCTGGTCGATACTATCGTAAACATCTTTTATTGGTTTTAAATCGTTTAGAATTGATTTAATAGTTTCGTGATTATTATGAGGAATAAGCAAATTAATTAATTTTTCTAGTGAATTTTTTTGATGCAAGATTACTTTAACAATATCAGGGTTGTTATATACAGTTTCGGTAATATTACATGAAATATACATTGCTTCAACCCAACTACCGGCAAGAACAAGAAGTGATAAGTCTTCTTTATTATTTTTAACTAGATAAGTATATGTATCATAAAAAGAATTTGATATTAAGCTTGTTAGTGAATCTTTATTGTCAATATTTGTTTCAATTTTATCAACAAAGTCTTTGTTAAATGCATTTGTAATGTCAAGTTGAACAACCAGTTCCTGAGATACATCCATAAAATTCATAACATCTTGTTTCATATTGTAGGTTGCTGCATAACTTAAGTCGGCACTATAAACACCAAGGTTAAGAGCTTGATCTTTATTTGTAAAATATTTATCAACATTTGCTACAGGATTTGAAATTCCAATAACATAACTGGCTTCGATTTTATTAATCATATTAATAACTTCAAAAGATGTAGGTAATGGATAAACTACATCACGAACAGTTTTTTCTAATTCTTCTTTGTTTATCTTGGCTCCCGAAGCATCAGCTGATTCGCTATTTTTTCCAGTACAATTTGTTAATGCAATTACAATAATTCCTGTAATTAATACTACAATTGATTTTCTGATGAATGATTTGTGTGTTTTCATTGATATTTATTTTATTTTTATATTCTATTTTTCTATGATTTTTAACTCACTTTTCAAGGGTGTAAGTTACTTATTTTTTGTAAAAGATGTATTCAATGTTTGAATAATTTTCTATATGCAAAGCCCCAAAGTTCAATTCTCTTTTCTAAATATGCAAATAATATAGTGCTGAAAAATGTTATTGAGCCATATATTACAGAAACCATCGACATGTCGTAATTGTTCAATAAGCTTTGTGCTACATAAATTCCAATAATGCTGTTTTTTAGTCCAACCTCAATACTTATTGTTATATTGTTTTTACCACCTAATCGTAAAAATTTTGAAATTAAATAAACTATTGCCATGGATAGAAAGTTTAAAGTTAATACCCAAGGAATAAGAAAAATATAATCGGAAATATTTGATTTACTTTCATTTTTATCGAAAAAAATAATAATTATAAAAACTAAAAGTAAAATGAGGGGTAAAATTATTTTTAATGGTCGTTCTGCTTTAACTGCAAATTTAAATGAATATGAACGAATAAACATTCCAATAATTATTGGAACTATAATTGTAAGTAAAATATTAATAATAGTGTTATAAACTGGTAAATGGATCTCTCGTTCAATCCCTATAAATAGTATTAATCCAAGATTTACAATTAAGGGTAAGGTAATTAGAATAATTAAACTGTTTATTGCTGTAAGTGCAACAGATAATGCTAAATTGCCACGAAGCATATGAGTAATTAGGTTTGTAGCAGAACCTCCTGCACATGCACTAATAATTATGAATCCAACTTTAGAAAACGGATCTAGATTTGAAAATCCAACCAATAGAAAAGTTATGAGTGGTAATAAAATTGCTTGACAAATAATTCCTGTAAACATGGCTTTTGGATACCTAAAAATGTTTTCAAAATCACGCTTTTCTAATGAAAGACCCATACCCATCATTATAATTATTAATGATAAAGGAAGCATGTATGTAGAAAAAAAAGATTGCATGACACCAATTTACTGAACTTTGAGTGAAAAAAAAATAGAGAGGGAGTAAAATGTAATATCAAAGATTTAAAACAAAAAAACGGGCTTACAACCCGTTTTAATATTTTATAAAAACTTGAATTTATTCTTTTAAGTAGTTTTTATCTTTTATAGTACAACCTATGGCTTTTGTAAAATTTGGATCAGGATTTTTACCGGATAATAAAGAATTAACTGCATTCGACACATATTTTTGATCAACGGCTGTAACATCATTGTAATTATCATCTATTGCACCTATATATTTTACAATAAAATTTCCTCCATTTTTCTCTAACAAATAAACATGTGGAGTTCGTTTAGCACCATAAATCTTATAAACTTCTTGTTTTGAGTCAAACAAATAAGGAAAAGTAAATCCTTTTTCATTTGCACGAATAATCATTTTGTCATAAGAGTCTTCTGGTGCCAGCTCAGGATCATTAGAGTTTATAGCTATAACAGGAAATCCTTTAGCCTTAAATTCTTTATCTAATTCTATAATTCTATCTTCATAAGCTTTTGCATAAGGACAATGATTGCAGGTAAAAATTACAATGGCTCCTTTTTCTGCAGATTTATAATTATAAAGAGAAATTTTTTTTCCATCGATATTTGTGAGATTAAAATCCGCAGCTTTATCACCTACTTTGTAACCTTGTGCAAACAAAGAAGATAAGCTAAGCATCATAAATAAAATTAAAATAATTGTTGTTTTCATGATTTTTATATTTTGGTGAAACATTAAAAAAATTATTATTCAATAAAATTTTTGAGCTTTTCTTCAAGCTCCTTATAATTAAAAGATTGTTCAAAAAACATTCTTTTATTTCTATTATAAATTAAAGTTGCAGGAATGGCTCCTGACCATTCAGGACTCACTTTATCAATCCAAATATTGCTTTTTGGATCATCAAGAATAATGATTTGTGGTTTTAAAGAATGTTTTTGAGCAAACTTATAAATTCTCGATTGATAATTATTCCCGAAATCGAGACTTACCAATATTACAGCTACTTTTTGGGAAATATAATTTAAATGCAGCTGATTAAATGCAGGCATTTCTTCAATACACGGTTTGCACCATGTTGCCCAGAAATTTATAACATAAGTAGTATCATTTTTTAAATTTAATAAAGGTTCTAATTGGTTGAAATTATAAACCTGATAATTCTGTGATTGGCTCTTTTGCGCAGATACAATAAAAAAAATAATGCAAATCAGAATTTTAAATTTCATTTCCAACTCTTAATTTTATCTGATAAACAACATAAAAGTTAAGAATGTTCATTTTTTTACCGACAAAGATTGAAGTTGATTGCCAGCTTAATATCATATTATTTTGATATATTTTAAAATAAACGGAGCAAGGTTCTTAAACCAACCGGGTAAATCGAGAAGATAAACATGAGGTTTAATTCTAGGGGTATTGATTTGCTAACCCGGGTATTCCATTCAATTTCTTGCTCCGCTATATTTTCCTAAGTTATTTATAAGATTAACTAAGCAAGATTTACCCTATTTTAAAATCCGAGTTTTGTATTTAGTTCTTTAATAAAATCATCGCGAAGCGGAACGTCTGATTTTAGTAATTCATTATACCAGAAATCAACATTCGTTTCGTTATTTAATTT
>MENE01000156.1:0-2350 GCA_001769005.1 Bacteroidetes bacterium GWA2_31_9b
GGTCTTTTTGTTAAATTTCATAAATTCAATAGCTTTGTCAATAAAGTCATTTGGTATTCGGGTGTCTGGATTCAAAAGAAGAACATAATCTCCGGAAAATAACTTTAGTCCTTGGTTGACAGCTGCCGGAAAACCTATATTGGATATATTTTGTATGTAAGTTACTTTGGGATCTTGGGGTATTTTTGGAGACTTTCGAGAATTATTATCGATAAGTATCAGCTCAAGATCTGGATATTTTGTGTCAAAAATAGACTTTATGCATTTATCGAATAATTCTGAAACATTCCAATTTATACAGATCACACTTACTTTGGCCATAGTTGAATTATAATACATCCTACATTGAAACAAGTTCTTTTATTACTGACTTTAGTTGCGCTATTTTTTTACAAAACTTTTGCTTTTGGATTGGTTCCCATGCCAGGTGACCTGATGGTTGGCGCTTATTTACCTTGGCTTGAGCGGATTCCGGTCAAGAATCCCATTATTTCAGATGTCTTTTCTCAACTTTATATCTGGAAAAGTTTGGTCGCTGAGTCTTACCGCAATCTCCAATGGCCCCTCTGGAACCCCTATTCTTATTCCGGCTATCCATTACTAGCCAATTTCCAATCAGCGGCTATTTCCCCTCTTAATCTGTTTGTGATTTTATTTGGTGATCATGCTGGCTGGACTGCCTTAATAATTTTTGGTGTCTTTGGGTCACTGATATCCATGTATTTTTTACTGCGGGTATTGGGCTATCAAAAGAATTCTAGTGTTATCGGGGCAGTGTCCTACGCTTTCTCGGGATACGCAATGGTGTCTATGGAATTTGCGACAGCCAGCCAAGTTATGGTCTGGATCCCCTGGTTATTTATCCTGATTGAAAGAAAGAAATGTCTAAACAAACTTCCTATAATAATTTTTCTAATTATTACTTCTGGGCATTTCCAAGGTATGATTTACTCATTGGTTTTGGCATCAATATATTTCTTTTACAAAACTAAAACATACAAATCTTGGATCATTTTTGCAATCGTTGGTTTATTTTTATCAGCCGCACAGATTTTACCGACCTTGGAACTATTTAAATATGCTGTCAGAAGCGGTGAAAATTATATTAGCCATTACAACTTTGGACTTTTCCCAATTAGTCAGTTGGTGACTCTGATCGCCCCCGATTTTTTCGGCAATCCAGTTACCCGAAATTACTGGGGTTTTTGGAATTATCATGAAACAACACTGTATCTGGGAATCTTTTCTCTACTGGCATTAGTTTTTTCAATATACGACTGGAAAAAACTCAAAAACGAAAGGTTCTTTTTGATAACTGCCTTAGTTTCATTGGCTTTAGCTCTAGACACTCCTTTGGGAAAAATTATCTACTTTCTGCATATCCCCGGTCTTTCTACTTCTGGAGGAGGCAGAATCATCATGCTCTTCACCTTTGCTAGCAGCGTTCTAACCGCTTATGCTTATCAAAACATAAATACTCTCAAGAAATTCTGGGGTGTGGCGATAACTTTTGTAACCATGATTAGTATGGTCGTCATTCTAAGGTTCCTCCATATCGAGAACATGACAGTAGCTCTCCGAAATCTCGTCTATCCCACAATTATTTTTTTGGGATTTATGTTTACAATTAAATATTTTAAAATGGGAATACTCATCATTGTGGTTTTAGACTTATTTAGATTTGGTTGGAAATATAATCCGTTTGTAGAACGCAATCTAATTTTTCCCAAAACACAATCCATTGAATTATTAAAAGAAAAAATCGGCTTTGCCCGCATGGACCGGGAAAGGGGGGAAATCATGCCCCCAAACACCTGGGCGGCTTACCGGTTTATGAGTCCATCTGGCTATGATCCCCTTGCTTTGACTGATTACACCAGTAGCTACCAACGCATCCTCAACAATAATCCATACCATGCCCCATCCCGCTATTCCGAATTAGACCGCTACGATTCCCAAGCCTTAGCAAAATTTGGTGTTAAATATTTATGGGTTATAAATAACGATAAAAAAATAATTAGTGATAAATGGAAGTCTGTTTACAAGACAGAAACATACTCTATTTTGGAAAATTTGGATTATGAAAGCCGGGTTTACCTGTTAAAGGGTCAGGGAAATGCTCAAATTACTTATTATTCCCCGCTCTTGGTAAAAATAAAATATTTTTCTTCTCAGCCAGATACTTTAATCATTTCGGATTCCTGGTATCCGGGATGGCAAGCTAAGATTGATAATACTAAGATAGATATTCAAAAGTTTGATGGAATATTTAAATCAATATCTGTGCCTGCGGGAGAAAGGACCGTGGAAATTTCATATAAACCAATGGGTTTTAAATTAGGCTATTTAA
>MENE01000156.1:2367-2888 GCA_001769005.1 Bacteroidetes bacterium GWA2_31_9b
TTTGGTTTTCTGGCATATACATCAAAGAGATCTCCAAAATAAACCGGTATTATTATATTGTCCAAGGGGAATTTAATTTTTGTAAATTTTGAAAGTAGGTAGCGGATACTAAGATATCTGATATGGGAATTGAATTTGATATCTACAAATCCGCACTTTTCAAGCGTTTTTGTAATCGTCTGCTTTGAAAAGCATACCCGGTGCATCCGCATATACCAAGGCCATTTTTTACCAAAAATCTTTGCGGTGATACTCTCCACATCCATAGTCGTCATCGCCAGAATTCCATCAGGTTTTAAATAATCAGAAACTATAAAGAGTGCTTTAACCGGGTCAGAAAAATGTTCTATAACATCCCAAATCGTTACTACTTCAAAAGAAGCTTTTGGAAAGATTTTTGGTCTAAGGATATCGTTTTTTATCAATAAATCTCCGGCCTGTCCAACTGCCCATTTGCTCGGCTCAATACCCGTTGCTTGCCAACCAGCTTTGCGGGCCAAATTCAAAAAGACTCCAGTATA
>MENE01000156.1:3059-6918 GCA_001769005.1 Bacteroidetes bacterium GWA2_31_9b
TTTGTTTTTAGAACCGCACAATACACATTTCATATATCGCCCACAAAACCGGGATCATATATCCGGGTCCTTTGATAACTCGTTTCAATAAGCTAATAAGGTGTGCAGGCCACAATTTGGAGTCTATGTTCTTCCAGACAGCGATTAGATAATTTCTTTCTTTGATATATTGAAGTTTTTTAGTTGAAAATGATTTCGGGAAAGTTCCTTCGGTCAGGTGGTCCACCCTACACTCCGGATCCCAAATTATCTTATATCCAGCTTTGTGGACTCGGAGTCCCAAATCCAAGTCTTCGAAATATCCGGGGGTAAATATGGGGTCAAAGCCACCAAGCTTATTCCATAAATCACGTCTGATGGCACTACTGCCCCCAGATGGCCACAGTGAGTCGTGTAATTGGTTATCCAGTTTACCGTTTCTGAATTCCAACATACCACCTTCGGTCCACTTGCCATCGGCCCACGACCTGCCGTTTTCATTAAATGTCACTGCAAAGACATTTGAATCTTTAAAATGCCTGAGAGTATTTTTAAGCAAATCTTTCCGCGGCCTTAAATCCTGATTTAACAAAAAGACAATATCTCCGCTGGCTTTTGTGAATCCGTCATTTACTGAAATGGGAAACCTCTTGTTTGTTTTATGTTTTGTCAATTTTATTTTTGGATAGTTAGTGGTGATAAATTCGGCTGAACCATCCGTAGAGGCATCGTCAACTATCACTATCTCATCCACTCCCATTTTTATTATAAATGGCAAATTATCCAGTAAATATTTTTTGCCATTGTAGCTGGGAATTACTACTGATGTTGTCATGCTTCTTTTAGACTTAAAATAGTAATCAAGCTTGTGGCTAAAAATCCAGCCCGAATCATAGAAACCAGCTCGTCTCCCGGAAAACGCAAATTGATCCAAGTAAATAAATCAAAATTAATATTAAACATGCCAAAATTCAACGACGGTTCGAATAGCATTAATATTGCAAAAAAACTAATCATTAACATTGCTATCGGAAACCTGGCCGTTTTTTTGTGTACCACGGTCCATACCAATAATACACTTACCCAAGTAAACCATTGGGGGTGCCAATGAGTTACCGAGTAAAATAACAATAAGACTGATACAAACCAACCCCAGACAGGGAATAGTTTAAATTTTTGGTAATTGAGCCATAATAAAATTGCAAACCCTACCCAAAACAACGAAAGATATTGCGAGCCTGATAATAATATCTTGGCATATGTCAACTTATCAGACTGGGTGGCCACTAAGGCGAAATGTCTAAATCCGGCTGAGCCCATATAGGGAGCAATAATTAACCCGTAAGTAAATAGTCCAATCATGACATACTTAATTTTTTGACCGGCATTAGTTCCCAAAAAGGGTAATAGAAATAGAGGAAATGGTTTAAATCCCGCTGCAATCCCCAACAAAACCGCCGACAAAAAACTAGGTTTTTGAGTAGACAAGACCGCTGAGATTGCAATTAATATTCCTATTACCAAGTCAAACTGTCCCATCATATAGGCTGAAAATAAAATTACTATATTGAAAGACCAAAGAACTGTAAACAAAGCCCGTTTCTGTGAATTTATTTTTTTGTATAACCAAATAAACCCAGCTATTTCTATTATCAATAAGGGAAGTTTTAGTAAAAACATCAACCATGGCCAGGCCGGATCCAGTTTTAATAGTCCGGTTTCATTAACCAATGTTAAAAAAGCCGGCCACGGATAGAGAGATCCAAATATCCCCATCGGGGCAGCCAGCGTCAAATAGGCCAAGGGGGGGTAAATAAACAACCCGTCATGATACATTTCCGCCCAGTGGTTATTCCTTGGAAGTTTACCAATATAATCATAAAAACTAAAAACTTCGCCTTTTTGGGAAATCAAATAGGCGGCAAGGTTGTGTCCCCTAATATCAGGATGAATTATAAAAAGCATTAGTAAAATTCTAATAACAAGACCAATAAAAATAATTATAAGTATTCTTTTCATATCATCAGATCCGACAAAGTCTCTCTAAATTTATCTTCAGAAAATATTTTGCTCCTGTTTTGAGAAAATTTGGACATATAGTCTATTTTTTTAGGATTAGATATCAAATCTAAAGTTATTTTACAAAGTTCGGTCGGAGTATTCCATAAATAGCCTTCATCTGCAGATGAAATAATCTCTTTGTGTCCTCCCAGATTAGAGATGACCGGTACCGCACCCGCTGACATGGCTTCGACAACAGTCATGCCAAAATGTTCTACTTTTTCAGGTTTCAGCAACTCGTCTTCACCCATTCCGCTGGCTGACCAAAAGATACTGGCTCTGGAATATATAATTTTGAGATGATTTAAGTCTGGGTTAATAATAAATTCAACAGGTAAACCAGATGCGAGTTTTTTTAACTTGTCAAGGTTTTCGTCTGTCGTACCAACATTTGTATTACCAACTAAAATCAATTTCCATTCGGGTATTTGAGTACTAATTTTTTTGAAACTTTCGATGAGAACCGCGTGCCCCTTACTCTGTGTTAAATTAGAAAATCTCCCCACATATAATATTTGTTTGAATTTTGGCCCCGGTGTAAAATCCTGAATTCTTATCGGGGGATAGAGAACTTTACTTTTTATCCAGTATTCGCGGTCTATCACTGATTTTGAAAATTCGGAGTTTGCTAAAAAAGTATAAAACCTTGATTTGATGAAATTTTTAAAGTTGTGGCCAGATACACCATGATGGGGATATTGCATATTTATAAAAGTATGTTTTGCCAAGGACACCGGTAGACTTCCATCTGAATTCCAAAAAACCAGATCGTAACTTTGAGTCAAAAACTGCCCAACAAAATTACACTTTGCAAGATCAATACCAAAACATTTGAGGATTATGGCCGATATATTATGTGGCCAGCTGATATCTACCGACCAACCACTTTCCAATAACACCTTGGCAATGCTAGCCATATATTTTTCCCCGCCACCCATAGAATCCCAATAGGGATCATAAATTAGTGCTTTGTGATTTGTGCTTCCCATAATCTGGCATAAATAACAAACATATTAAATACCTGAAATATTCCGTCGATTACACCTTCTACTCCGTCCCGCCAAGCACCCAGCTTTATAAATCTTGTCCAAAATTCGGTAAACATCACCCGGATGAATCTCCATACAACGATTGGTGGATGCCCATTTTTTACCCGCAGGTCCACTTCATATTCAGTAAACAATAGAGTTTTATAAAGCATAGATTCAAGATTTCGATGGGAAAAATGCACTAGGGAGTTTTGTAATTGTCCAATCTGCCCTTCAATCTCTGGCTGTTCGTGTAACGCATTATTGTATTTGAGTAACTTGTTTTTTTTGAAAAGCCGAATAACCCGGTCATTCCCCCATCCTCCAAAAAACATTTCTTTCCCTAAATAAATATTCCGTCTGGGAATTTCAAAAGCTGAAATTTCCGAATTCGAGCTAATTATTTGTTCGATTTCCCGTTTGAGTAAAGGAGTGACCCGTTCATCCGCGTCCACATACAATATCCAATCACCCTTAGCGGTTTTTAGACCGGCATTCCGGTATTGATCATATCCTGATCTGGCATCGCACTTTATTATCCTGACACTATACTCCATAGCGATTTTATTAGTCTGATCGGTGTTCCCCGAGTCAACTACAATTATTTCATCAGCAAATTTAACTGACAATAAACAGTCGTTAATCATAGTTTCTTCATTTAAAGTAATGATTATTACGCTAAGCATATGAACCTTTGCCAAATCTGCCTAAATAAAAATCTCTGATACCGATTTTCTGCCATTTCCGTCCGGAAATGAGCAATTTCATTGATTCTTTAATTAAAGTAAGTC
>MENE01000156.1:6940-9675 GCA_001769005.1 Bacteroidetes bacterium GWA2_31_9b
GCATTTTCCATCCCATTTTTTTTATTCTCATACACAGATCATTTTCTTCGTAATACAAAAAGTATTTTTCATCTATAAATCCTGCCTGGTGAAGAGCGTCCGCCCGGATCAACATTGATGCACCGGTAACAATACCCACTTCTCTAACTTTGTCATACTGACCTTTGTCTACTTCGTTAATGCCATAATGTTTGGCAAAGACATTTTTCCAGTCATTCTCTCCACCCGCATACCAAATCACTTTACCTAATTCCTTTTTGTCATAGCGGTTTTTGTGAAATTCATATCCGGGGGCAAAATAGACTTTTGATCCAACGACTGCAGTCTTGGCGTCTGTTAGCATCACTTTCAGAGCTTCATCTAAAGCCTTAGGATCAACGACTATGTCAGGGTTTACTATCCAGATAAAATCAGCTTTTTGGTCAAGGGTATATCTTAGCCCTACATTATTTCCACCGGCATATCCAAGATTCTTATCAGTTTCAATTAACCTCAAAAGGGGTCCCCCTTCAAGCATGAAGGGGGACCCCTTTATATAATCCCCCGATCCGTCTGTCGACCCTCCGTCGACAACCAATATATCCGAATTGTTTTTGGACAAACTCTCCAAACATTCCCCAATATATTTCTTACTGTTAAAACACAATACGACCGTAATTACTTTCATACCCCCAGTTTCCTTATTAATTTGTACCAAAGTTTTCCAAAAATGTTTGATTCATCGATTCTCGTCTGATATTCCCACCAAGCATATTCATGTGATTTATTTATCACAAATTGTTTTACGGAATTTGGATCAAGCGAGTTTGATACAAACCCTCCATCTTGCCATAATTTTAAATACAAAATTAATTCTGAAAAAGCTTGTAAAAGCCCCAAGGATAACCCATGAATCCCTTCTCTATATCCATGTCTGGCAAAATATTGCCTTATAAATTCATCTAGGGGTTTTGTGATCAAGTCAGAAACTACAAATCTATATCCTTTGGCCAATACCACATCTTTCTGGTGATCGGTATAGCGGTTTATTTTATCTACATACTCAAAAATAGATGTGTAATGATGGTGAATCAAGGAATATTGCTCTTCCGGCGGTAAATCTAAACCCTTACCTCTGGTAAACGGCACGCTATGAATAGCCTTGTCCCAAGTCAAGGCATCTTTTCTGAACAAACGGTAGACATAATCTGGCCACCAATGATCGCTCTTTATCCACTTACCGAAAATCAAGTTTTTCCGCGGTATCCGGACGAAGTCAACCAACGACTCTTTTGTTATCTCTCTAATTTTCGCTGCCAAACTTTCAGTTACTTCCTCATCCGCATCAAGAAGCAAAATCCATTCATTCTTGGCTTTGCCGATGGCAAAACTACGGATTGGCTCAACAATTCCTATATGCTCATGATAAAAGACCTTACAACCAAGTTTTTTGGCAATTTGGGAGGTCTTGTCTATACTTTCCTTATCCGCCACAACTACTATTTCTTCCGCAAAATCTTTGACCGACGCAACCACTCTAGGCAGATTTTTCTCCTCATTCCAAGCTATAATTACTACTGATAGCATATCACTCTCTATTTTATACTATTTGACTCCATAAATCGCAACGGCAGTGTTTTCAAAGATAATGTTAACAGCGGTTTTCGGAACTTTGGTCTTTGGCGGCACATAGATATATTTAATATTTTTATCATCCAAAAACTTTTTGGAAACTAAGGCATTTTCTTCATTCCAAAAGTCCATTATTTGTTTTTTCCGTGTCTGCCAGTCAAATCCGGTAATATTCAGGCTACCCTCATCCTCCATATATACCGGTTGTCCGGATAAAGCGGAAACATAAGCTGTCGATTCGTACAAATACAATGGTCTGGGTGGGTTGTTCTCGGCGGCATTAGCCGCATCCCGGTCAAAAGCCGGAACTAAAGTTATTCCTGATGCCTGGGATTTTAAAAACTCAAGAGCTTTAAGTTCCAAAGAACTAATTTTTGCGGGAGGTCTCTGGGGTAAATAATGGGGCATGGCAAGAATACTAGTCGGAATAGTTAAAATGACAATAAGTATCTTAAGTAATCTTGGGAATTTTTGGATACTTACGCCTGCTAAGATTCCAGTAAAAAATAACGAATAATAAAAAAATTGAATAGAATTCCAGGCTGTACCTGTCTGGACAAATAACATAGGTATTCCTAAGCCTGCAATTGCAATTGCTGTATAAAAAATTGTTTGTGGATTTTTGCGTATTTCAACAATTCCTACTAATCTTGTGCCCATATTCCCTATGATAAAAATCACCATGGCAACTCCATAAGCCATAAAAGCTTTGAGATAATTTCCACCCAGCCAATAATTGGTCATGGCTTGGTAAAAACGCGGCCAATTAAACCGGTCCGCTAAGGCCATCATTGTTTCCAGATACCAAAACGGGTGCCAAACTAACACCTGGCTGGATATACCGACGGTCAGGAAATAAATGGGGATGGCAATTATCAAGCTTGTCAGTAACGATTTAATTAATTGCCTATCCCAATAAACTGTCACCATTAACCCTCCTATTACGAGTATTGCCGCATAAATTTTTATCTGGACTAATAATCCAAATATGATTCCCATCCAAACATAGCGCTTGTTTTGCCAAGCCAGCAGTCCAGACAATATAAAAATTAATGACAATGCGAAAGGCGGGTTTATAAGAGTTGAGATGGCTTGGTGTGCCCAAAACATTGATTCACCCCCGC
>MENE01000156.1:9775-10762 GCA_001769005.1 Bacteroidetes bacterium GWA2_31_9b
ATTTTAGTGATCCATGAGACAAACTTTCAATCAAGGTGACATGCCAGAGACCATCGTGGGCATTGGCTCCCCAAAATCCCATGCCATAGTCATAGACCAAGCCACTCTTGACCATAGTCAGAGACCAGATTAAAGATCCAACCATTATTAAAATCCAATGCTTATATTTTCTTACGAAAGTGATCATAGAACGGTTTGATATCTAACAACAAATCTTTTCCCCCAAATGCCATAACACCAACAACATAACCCAGTGATGACATCACAAGAGTTACTATTATTCCAAAACCATGAACCAATAATCCCACTGCCAACATTAGTCCGGCAGCAGTAGTGGCGGTAAGTAAACTTTTGACTAGACTAAAACCAATTATTTTTTTGGCAACCAGTAGCGGAACAAGAGAAAAGACAGATATTATTCCCACGGCATAAGCCACACCCATAAATCCAAATTTAATAGCCAACACAGGCTTGAGTAACCATTCTAATACTAGCCACATAATCATCAAATATGTATTAATTTTGGCTTTACCAAGAGCATAGAGAATACCCGTGACCGGAGTGGACAAGCACGACATTATGGCCCCAGAACAAGCGATATATAAAGGGATCAGGGCCGGTTGCCACTTAAACCACTTTGGCACCAAAAAAGCCAGGTGTGACCAGGATAGGCCGATTATTATCAGTAATGGAAAGATAATCAAACAAATAAACTGCAATAATCTTTCGGCTGATTTTTTAAACTCTTCCGGATTATCCTGCATCCGGGACAAGGCGGGAAATGCCACCCGGGAGGCATTGTCCATAACGAGCCTCTGGGGTTGCTGACTATAGAATATTCCCCAATTCAGATAACCCATTCCAGAAGCCCCGATTATCTTCCACAAAAATAAATTCATAAATTGATCTTTAGCTACTGCTAGAAGAGAATTGGTCTGATAAGGCACGCCAAATTTCAATAATTTCTTTAAGCTATCTTTAGAAAAA
>MENE01000156.1:10822-11884 GCA_001769005.1 Bacteroidetes bacterium GWA2_31_9b
CCCAAGACTGCCGGAATATAAGAAGCGACACCAAAGCCTTTTATCGCCATTGTCACCGCGATTACATTAAATATAAAGGCTTCAACAATCCGGACAATCATAATCTTGTCAAACTGGAGTTCCCGCTCGAGCATGACTGACGGGATTGATTTGAGAGACGATAATATAAAACTAACCAATAGTGCGATTAATAACCAATATTCAGAATCTCCTAATCCATAATAAACTTTTATATATGGCGATAATATTAAAGTAATAATAACTAATGTGAACACCAATCCCTGCTGAATTGTGAAAGTGGTACGTAAATCAGATGTAGTTGGGGTTTCTTTTTTTTGGATAAGCGAGGCAGCTAAGCCAATATCAGAAAAATAGCTCAAGATGACAATAATACTTACAACTAGCCCATAAAGCCCAAATTCTTTTGGACCCAAAAAAGTCGTCAGCAATAATACTCCAACCCCAGAAATCAAAGTCAATATCAGTCCTCCCCCCGTCAACGTCACCATACCTCTGACTGCTCTTGATTTAACCGTTGCTAGATCATTCATGCTTTATTCTAACAAAATAAAAACCAATACCTAGCCAAGAAAACAAAGACAATATGTTTCCGGTTGCTCTGATTGGGGTATCGGTAAGTTTTACTAATATCTGATGTTGACCAGAAGAAACATCAAAGATGATGCGGCCGAGGCGCAAGGGATCGGACATGGGTACGACTTCTGTCAATTTTCCATCCACCCATACCTTCCAACCCGGAAAATAATAAGTTTGAATAATTAAAGAACCGGGTTTTGTTATCTCTACTTCATATTTTTGTCTATTTGATTTTTTTTCAATTGTTTTATAGTCACCGGTTGCCGTTAAGAATTCAATGTTACCGGTGGGACCATTGGCGGGGGGACGGTAGGCCCAAGTAGGCAAATAGTCAAAAATAGCCGAAGTCAACATTAGTTGCCAGTTTTTGCCTGTAAATCTATCGTAGTCTTTGTAATCAGACCACCATTCTTTTGGTTTAAAATAGTTTGCGTTAAGCAAAAGTGTAAGAACAAGAAGGATAGA
>MENE01000156.1:12182-24599 GCA_001769005.1 Bacteroidetes bacterium GWA2_31_9b
AGATTTAGCCGCTCCATTAACTGCATTTGGAAATACTATTCCAACATCATATTTACGGTTAGTACCTCACCAGGAAGCACCAACCAATATATGTTGGGGTGATAGAAACCGTTCTGTATTAGTTCGCGTTCCTCTTGGATGGATTGCTGATACAAGCATGATTAAAGATGCTAATCCTCAGGAAACAGGAAGAATACCTTATGTGCCGGGTAAACAAACCGTTGAATTACGTTCTGGCGATGGGTCGGCCGATATTTACAGTTATATTGCAGGTATTATTGTTGCTGCACAACATGGTCTGCAAATGCAAGACGCTCTTAAAAATGCTGAAAAATTGTATATGGATGTAAATATTTTCGACGATGCACATAAAGATAAATTAGCAAAATTAGAGAAACTACCTGCATCATGTTGGGAATCTGCTGATGTTTTGTTAGAGAAACGTGCTGCTTTTGAAAATAACGGAGTTTTTCCTGCTGGCTTTATAGACAATACTGTTAAGAAACTAAAATCGCACAATGATTTAAAACTTAGCGAAAAGTTATATGGCAAAGATGAAGAGATAAAAGAGCTTGTTATGAAATTTATTCATTGTAAATAAGCCTAAAATATATACAAGCAAAAAACCTGTCAATATGAATTGGCAGGTTTTTTTGTCTTTATTAGTTTAATAAGTAATCGTTAATCTTCAGGAATAAAATTTTTATAATGCTCATATCTGTCAATAATTTGTAATACATATTTATATGTTTCTTCGCCTCTGCAATAACCAAATTTTACAACAGGATCAGAATAATACCTTGGATGAGATTTTTTAATAATAAATTCATCAACGTTTTTATCCCAGATATTTGGATTTTTGCCGTTTTTTTCAGCTAATCTTCGAGCATCAAGCACATGACCTAAACCTACATTGTACGATGCCAAGACAAATTTAATACGTTCTTTATCATCTTTTATTCCAAGATTTACGAAACGTGAATCTATCCATTTCAAAAAACGAATACCTGCTTTAATATTTTGTTTTGGTGATGAATTCTTATCAACACCATATCGTTTTGCAGTTGTTGGCATAAGTTGCATTAATCCATAAGCTCCAGCCCATGATTCAACAGTAGGGTTAAATTTTGATTCCTGATATATAAGAGAAGCGATTAAGCGCCAGTCCCAATCAACTATATAGTTGAATTCTTTAATGTATGAATCATACATTGATATTTTACCACTCGATAGTGTATAATAATCGCTGTTATATATGCCTAATGAACGTTGATTTTTAAAATATTTATTGTAAATAAAAATATATTCAGACGATGATTTAAATTTTTCGAGCCATCTGTTTATTTCAACACGAAGGGAGTCGTCTCCTTTACGAACCCCCCAAGCCAGATTCTGAGGAAAACTAATTGCTGTTTGAATATCTAGAACAGGAAAATAGGTTTGATTAACCATTGCAACATTTTCATCAGCAATAGTATACTCAATTTCTCCTTTTGCAACTAATTCAATAAGTTGTTCTACTTCAAGATCTAGTATTTCAACAATTTTTATGCTGTCTCCAATTTCATCAGATAAACTTTTTATTCGAGTTGCATATGATGATTCTTTTTGTACATGTATAGTTTTTCCAGCTAAATCTAATTGATTTCGAATAAGCATAGATTCGATTTCTTTTGAAGAAATTTTTTCCCAGTTTTCAGGTTTTCTTTGTACAAGAACTTGGCGTGTTTGGCTATGGGGAATAGTAAAGTCGATAATTTGGCTTCTTTCTTTTGTAATAGTAAGATTAATAGCTATTATGTCACAGGAATGATCATTTAGCATTTCGAAATTTTTACTAATATCGTTATTTATCAATGCTTCCAACTTAACTCCTAAATGTTTTGCAAATAGGTTAAGCATTTCATATTGAAAACCCATTGGTTCACCACGGTAAATAAAATAATTGGTTGAATTGTAATCGGTAACCGCAACAAGTTTTCCATGTTTTTTTACTTTTTCAAGAGAATTTAAATTTCTTTTCTCTTTTTTCTCAGTGAAGTTGCACCCGGAAAAAGCAATAAACACGATGCTTATTGTTATAAAAATTGTGCAAAATGAATAAAACTGTTTCAAACCTAAGTTTTTATAATTAATAAGTTAATTTACGATAATAAAATAACTTTGTTACATAAAAAAAATTAATCATAAAATGTCCAGGCAAATCCAAATTTTAAAACTGTTGGTGGCGCAGGATATGAAGGTGCATTATAAAAATAAGTGTTATTTATTTTACTGTTTAAGTAATTGTAAATTAAATAGAATCGGGCACGTTTAAGTGTAAAATTTGCAAAAATATCAAAACAATGATAATCTCCTAAATTTTGATCGTATTGTCTGTGAAACAAACCAGTAACGGGCATGTATCCATCAGCCATATAGCTGCTCGAAAATCGATAATCCACTCCAGCCTGTGATAATAAATAGCCACCGGTAGATTTGAAATAAAATAATTTCTCAATATAAAAAGATTGATAAAGATTGAATTCAGGAAGACTTAATATACTGTCGTTAGTACTTTTTTGATAAACAAAGCGGGTATCAGTTCTAAAAAGTCCTAGTTTAAATTTCTTACTAAGCTCGCCGGTTAAAATATTAATTTGATTTCCATATTGTTTTACCTCAGCATTAGTCCCAAAGTATATATGTCCTGTAATTTGCCCATAACCAACCCTTGCTTCAAGATTGTATTTTTTACTTCTTATTACAAATGAACCATCCCATTCCTCTTGCCGTATAAGATTTTGGTTATCCCACTGAAAATGATTAGACGAGTAATGCCTGTAAAAATAATCGGGTTTTGTGTTTGAATAGTTGCTTTCAATGCTAATAATCCAATTGTTCCAAATCTTATATCCAAAATATAAATTTATTTGTGAGTTCTCATTTTTATCTCCATTTAAGTAATATTGAGCATATCCGTCGAAAAGTATATGATTAAAAAGTACTGTATTTAAATAAAACGAAACACTATTGCTACTTTCACTTTGTGCTTTTAAATAATGAACTGTTGTATCATTTTCTGAATCTGAGTTAATGGTAAAAGTTGTGTCAGGAATAATTTTATACTCATAATCCATTTGTTCATTATTAAAAGATAGGCTTGTAGAAAACTTATCTTTAAACCGGTAATTTGCAGATATTTTATTGCTAAACTTTTTCTGGTAAGCAGCATCGTAAGTTTTTGTGGAATCAATATATATTTGAATTGAATTGTAAAAATCTTCATCAATTTTTGCATCATAGTATTTGCGCATATCATTTATGTAAAACAACTCATGCGATATGCTCAATCCATTTCCACCTTCATTATCTTTAGAGTTTTTTATAGAATTAATTTTATCAGTTAAATGTTCTCTGTTTGATTCTTGATGTTGAATGCTATCACCTTGTTCTGTTTTTATACTAATTAATGTATCTGATTTTATTCGATCAATATTTTCAGATTTTGGAGGTGTTTCCTTTAATGTCGAATTATTAACAGGCTTAGCTTTTCTAATTGGCTTATCTGTTTTTTCTTTTTCTTTTTTTACTGGGGCAGCAAATTTCCCAAATCGAAATTCATGTACTAAATGGAAAGAATTGTTTTGTGTTAGATGTCTTGCATCAGTTAATTTTACAGGAATATTTCGTGTGTTTATGTATTCATCACTTCCTAAATAACGTAAACTATCAATTCCTCCATTTTCTTCGCCTTTAACTTTATTTAAAGTGAAATTTGCATGTGCTCTGTATCCTTTGTACTGGTAACTCGAAAACAGAGTTAGTGCGTGTGATTTTAATGCTTGTCTTTGGTAACGTCCTGCCGATGAAATTAAATCATAATCTATACCTACATTAAAATCCTGATTCACATTTTGAGTGTGTAAAATGCCAAGCATTTGTTCGCTTTCTTCTTTTGGCCCGGCAGTTCCGAAATTAAAAAGAGTGTACTGGCGCTTTGTATTAAAATACTTCTGTTTGTAAGGTAAATGAAAATAAATTGAATAAGGTTCGCTGAATAAAAACCCTGTTTGATTTTTTCTTCTATCGTAATAAATCCTGGATTGACTTGCAGTACCTAAATTCCCTAAGTAATTATTAACTATAGTTGATTGCAAAACCGGATTAAACTGCTGAAACGAATTGAGAGTTGTATCAATATCAGAATATTTAAGATTCAAGTCGTATGGATTTATTGTCCAGCTATACAAGGTTCTTTCTGATAAACTATCAACCTGACAGAATACTGTTGCAGTGATGAGTAAAAATGAAATATTAATTAAGAGAGTTCTTATCTTCATGCTGGTAAATATATAAAAAATAGAATTATCAAGTGTTACGACTTGTTTTTAACAAGAATCTGACAAATAATTTTTATGAGTTAACTAGTATTTTTATTCAATTTTTAAAAATCTTTAATTAAAAAATTATGGTGCTAGCCTTCTTATTTTCCAAGTATTATCGTCGTAATAATATTCAATACGGTCGTGCAGTCTGTTTGGTCTTCCTTGCCAGAATTCAAAAGTATATGGAACCAAAATATAACCACCCCAATTGTTGGGTCTTGGAGGAAACTTACCTTCAAATTTTTTCTCAAATTCTGATTGTCGGTCCTCAATAAATTGTCTGTTTTTAATTTCCTGACTTTGAGGCGAAGCCCATGAACCAATTCTGCTTTTTGCAGGTCGGGATAAATAATATTCATTAGAAACTTCTTCTGATGTTTTTTCAATTCGGCCTTCAATACGTATTTGCTTTTCTAATTCAGCCCAATAAAATAATATACTACCATAATGATTTTCAGAAATTTGATGACCTTTTTTACTTTCATAATTTGAATAGAAAATAAATCCGTCGGGTTTTACTTCCTTTAGTAAAACCATTCGGGCCGATGGTTGTAAGTTTTTTCCAGCTGTAGCTAAAACCATAGCTGTAGGTTCTGGTATTGCTGAGTGAATAGCTTCATCCATCCAAATATTAAATTGCTTAAATGGATTCTGATCAACATCACTTTTGCTTAGAGTCTTGAGTTTGTATTCATTTCTAATGTTTGTATATTTTTTTTCCATAGTAAGGTGAGTGTTTACAATTTTTTTGTTTTCGCATTATTTATGCTCGCGTTTAATTCAAATCCAAGTATTAGTGCAAATGCATTAAAGTAGAGCCATAATAGAATAACCATCATTGTTCCAATTGAACCATACAATTTATTATACTGACCAAAATTATTGACAAAGTACGAAAATCCCAAAGAAGTTAAAAGAGTTAAAAGAGTTGCCATTGATGAACCTGCTGAAATAAACCTCCATTTTGATTTTTTTGCAGGAGCATAATAATATAAAAACGAAATGGCAAAGAAAAATAATGCTATTGCAACAATCCATTTACCTGCAATAATAAGGTAGTAAGTTAAATTAAGTTCAAGAATTTGATATTCAACCAACAAATTTAAAATAACCTGACTAAAAACAATAATTAACAAAGCAACAGCAATTAGTAAGAAAAGAATAAAGACTTGTAATGTAGCCACCAGGCGAGTACCAAACCAGTTTCGTGTATCGAAAGAATGGTACGTGTTATTAAAAGCATCAATTAGTGCGTGAACACCGCTTGTTGAAAATATCAAACTAGAAACAGCTCCTATTGAAAGTACTCCTCCGTTTTTTTGCGTAATAACTGCAACAAGGGTGTTTTCTAGAAATTGAAATGCATTTTGTGGTAAAAAATCCTGAATTAATTTTAGAAGTTCAGATTGAAGGTTTTCTACAGGTATATATGGGATTAATGTAAATAAAAATATTACAGTTGGAAACAATGCTAGTGCAAAATTAAATGCAATTGCTGATGCACGAGTTGCTAAATATCCTTTAAGAATGCCATTAAAGAAGAAAACTATAACATCGTAAACAGGAACACCATCGAAACCGGGGAATGATATTCTTTTGGCTTTTTCAATAAGTGCTTGTACAAATTTATTTATGTAAGATATTATTTTAGTGTGTATTTGCATTTTGAATAGTAAAGCTTAAAACATACCGTAAATTAAATAGCTTTTAAGCTCATATCCAAACTTTTTATGTGGTGAGTTAATGCTCCAACAGAAATATAATCTACACCACATTCAGCAAAACTCCGGATTGTATCCAATGTAATTCTACCTGAAGATTCAATTTCAAATTTTCCATTTATTAATTGGACTGCGAGTTTGGTATTATCAACTGTAAAATTATCGAGCATTATCCTATGAATACCACCGATAAGTAAAACCTCTTTTATTTCATCAAGATTTCTGGTTTCTACCTCAATTTTTAATTTCCTATCGAATTTCTTAAGGTATTCGTGAGTCTTTGTAATCGCGTTTTTTATTCCACCTGCAAAATCAATGTGATTATCTTTAAGCATAATCATATCATACAAACCCATTCTATGGTTTTCTCCTCCACCAATTTTTACAGCAAGTTTTTCGAGATAACGCATCCCTGGAGTAGTTTTTCGGGTGTCGAGTACTTTTGCTTTAGTACCTTTTATTTTTTCAACATAATAACTAGTTGTTGTTGAAATTCCACTCATACGTTGCATTATATTTAAAACCAACCGTTCAGCTTTCAAAATTGAATGGGTTTTTCCTGTTACATTGAATACAATATCACCAGGATTTACTTTAACTCCATCGTGAATCAATAATTCAATTTTTAAATCTTTATCAATTAATGTAAAAACCCGAAGAGCAATATCTGTTCCGGCAAGTATTCCTGTTTCCTTAATAAGTAAGTGAGCTTTGCCTATCGCGTTTTCGGGTATGCATGATAAGGTTGAATGATCACCATCGCCAATATCTTCTTGAATAGCATTTAGTATAAATTCATCAAGAAATTTGTTATTCATTTTCCTGTTCAATTCTAAGTTGATGAATGAAAGGTTGATCGTCTTTAAGTTTTAATAAGAAATATACCCTGAAAGTACCATTGAAAGTAACGAGTTTACCAATAGCAAATTTCGATTCCTCTTTTCCTCCCTGATGGATTATTTCAAAACTTTTTGGAAAATGATCGGTAAAAAAATTATCAATTATTTGTTGAGCCTGTAATTTGCTGTAAACGTCTTCTTTATCGAGGATAACAAGTTCAATTGTATTATTAAAAAATCGAGCAAGTTCTTCGGCATTTCCCACTTTAAATGCAATTGAAATATCACGGGGAATTTCTTGGTCGTAAGAGAATGAGCCTAAATTAAATATAAAGGAGAATATAATAATGAATGGTATAGATTTTTTAATGGTTTTCATTTTAAATAATCTTAAGTTTGCATTAAGCAATGCTGCAAAAATTGAACCATAAATGTGAAAATTTTAAACTACGATATTATTTTTGCGAAAAGTATAAAAAATTAACGAATAAAAAAATTCCAGGCAATTCATGAAAATTAAACTGATAATGATAGGTAAAACTGATTCAGAATATTTAAAATCGGGAATCTACGAATATGAAAGACGATTATCATTTTATATTCCATTTTTATCAGTAGTAATTCCTGATTTAAAAAACTCAAAAAATCTTACTGAAGTTCAGCAAAAACAAAAAGAAGGTGATTTAATTTTAAATCAGTTAAATGATAGCGATTATATTGTTTTGCTCGATGAAAATGGGAAAAGCTTTTCTTCAATTGAGTTTTCGGATTTTATTGAAAAGCAAATGATTTCAGGTTCTAAAAATCTTGTATTTATTATTGGCGGACCTTATGGTTTTTCTAATGAGGTTTATTCTCGTGCTCATTTAAAATTGTCGTTATCGAAAATGACTTTTTCACATCAAATGGTACGATTAATATTTATTGAACAACTTTATAGAGCAATGACAATTATTCGCGGAGAACCATATCATCATCAATAATTATGCTTTTTTTAATATTTTAATTACATTGGTACTATTAAAAAAAAATAAAATGAAATTCTTCTCAACTATTTATAAATACTGGCTTGGAATAGGAATTTTCTTTTTTGCTATACTTGCATTTTTGCTTCAGCAAAATAGTAAAACAGACCAAATAGGACAAGATAGAATTTCGGAGTTTCAACAAAAAGTAATTGAAAAAATTGGTATTGCTGATTCGCAAATTTTATCTGTAACTAAAGTTCTCGACTCATTAAAAAATCCTGAAGAATTAATCAATCAATCCAATATCGTTCCGGCCGACTTATTCGAAAAATCAGGGATTGTAATATTATGCTATAAAAATGATTCGCTAACTTTTTGGACAGACAACATTATCCCTGTAGAAAATTTTAAAGTTGATCCTCAGTTGTTTAATCCTGTAATCCGTTTAAACGATGGTTGGTATATTGTCAGACATTCAGAAAACAAGGGATGTACAGTTTTTGGGTTAATACTTATTAAGAACGAATACTCGTATGAGAACAACTATATAAAAAATGATTTTCAGGATGATTTTAAGTTGCTTTCTCATATAAAAATATCAAATAAAGCAGAAGGAGGAGTTCGTATTCAAAATCCTGAAGGGGAATATATCTTTTCACTAATATTTAAAGAAAAGAAAATAAATAATTTATTAAAAACATATCTGTCAGGATTTTTTTATTTTTTAGTATTGATATTGATATTTGTTTTAATTAAGAAGGGTCTTCGATCATTTACATCAAACACAAAACGAAATCTGAGCATACTCATTTTATTTGCTGCTTTAGTGGCTTTAAGATATATAATGCTAAAGTTTAATTTCCCGGGAATTTTTAAGCAACTCGAACTTTTTCAGCCACATCATTTTGCAATTTCATATATTGTTCCTTCACTTGGCGATTTGCTTATTCATTCAATATTCATATTTTATTTATTTTATATTCTTTATACAGAGTTCCGATATTCAGATAACATTCAAATTAAATCGAGACACATTTTCAATTTTCTGTTTTTAGTTAGTTTAAGTTTTATCTTTTTTTTAGTTGCCCATTATTTATTTCAGAGTTTAATACTGCATTCAAGCATATCTTTTGATGTATACCAATTTTTTGATTTGTCGGTATATTCACTTATTGGTTTGTTTATTATTGTTTTGCTTTTAGCATCGTTGTTTTTATTTGTAGATAAAATTGCATTTTTAACAAAAGAAATTATCCCTTTTAATAAATTGCTATTTATCATAATTCCTCTAATACTATTTTTATCGGTAACAGTATATTTTTTAATTTATTCAATTGATTATAAATCAATAATCTTTTACATAGTTCTTATTGTATTTATTTGCTATGTGCGATATAAAAATAAGTCGTATAGTTACCCCATAATCATGTTGCTATTAGTACTTTTTTCTGTATATACAGTAATCACAATAACAACTTCAAGTATAACTAAAGATCAGGAAAAACGGAAAGTACTTGTTGTAAATCTGGCAAATGAACACGATCAAATTGCAGAAATGTTACTTGAATCTACCGCAGTTGAAATCCAGGAAGATTCTATTGTTCTTGATTTGCTTAGTAATTATATTCAGAATGAGGGTGCAATTCTTGAACATTTACAAATGAACTATTTTGGGGGCTATTTTATAAAGTATGACTTACAAATTTCTGTTTGCGATCCAATTGATGATCTTACAGTAAATACTGAAAACAGCACTGAAATAGTTCATTGCTACAGTTTTTTTGATGATTATTTTGCAACTCAGGGAACAAAATTGCAATCAAGTATTTTTTATTTTCTCGATAACTTTAATGGCAGAATAAATTATCTGGGACAATTTAAATTTAAAAAACCGGAGTGGGATTCTGAAGTTTCTTTATTTATTTCTCTTGATTCAAAACTTATAAGTCAGGAATTAGGATATCCCGAATTGCTTTTAGACAAAAGGCTTGCTGTATCAACTATTTTAAGCGATTATTCTTATGCAAAATACAGAAACAATGAGTTAATTACTCGTTCAGGTGATTTTGTATACCAAAGATCAATTCCAGATTCATGGTTTTCTGATGAAGAATTTTATTTTGTAAACAACAAGGAATATGATCATTTAGTATATAAAATTGAAGATGAAACAAGAATAGTTATTAGTTGTAACAGCATAAGATTTATTGATATTCTTGCATCTTTGTCTTACATTTTTGTGTTTTATTATTTATTATTTACCTTGGTATTTTTTGTAATTCAATTTCCCGGAAACATCCAAAGCTTTAAGTATGATTTTAAAAATAAAATAAAATTTTCAATGATCGGTATCTTATTACTTTCATTGTTAATTGTTGGCTTTGGTACTGTATATTACAATATAGAACAATTCAAGAAAAAATTGCACGAAAGTATAAGTGAAAAAACACAATCTGTTTTGGTTGAAATGGAACACAAACTGGGTGGCGAAATAGAGTTAAATCCGGATTACTCAGATTATCTCCCGTATATTCTTGATAAATTTTCAACTGTTTTTTATATTGATATCAACCTATATGATGTAAATGGAAATCTACTTGCATCATCTCGCCCTCAGGTATTTGAAAAAGGTTTAATGGGTAAAAAAATGAATGTTGATGCCTATCGTGAGTTGGTTATTAATAACAATGTCAAATTTATACATAAAGAAAAGATTGGTGATTTGAGTTATTTGTCAGCATATGTACCTTTTGTAAACGATAATAATGAATTATTAGCTTACTTAAACTTACCATACTTTACAAAACAAAGTGCATTAAAAAAAGAGACCTATACCATAATTGTGGCTGTTGTTAATATCTATTTTTTCCTAATTCTTTTATCAGTCGTTATTGGTGTTTTCGTAACAAATAATATAACTAAACCATTGCAGTTAATACAGGAACGATTTAGAAAAATAGATCTTGGTAAAAAGAACGAACCAATAGTTTATGAAAGTCTCGATGAAATAGGGAGTTTAATAAAAGAATACAACAGAATGGTAAGTGAGTTGAGCGAAAATGCTAAAAAACTTGCGAAAAGTGAGCGCGAATCGGCTTGGCGTGAAATGGCAAAACAAATTGCACATGAAATTAAAAACCCTCTTACTCCAATGAAACTTAGTGTACAGTACCTTCAGCGTGCATGGAAAGATAAATCACCTGATTTTGAAGTTATTCTTAATAAATTTTCAAATTCACTCATTGGTCAGATAAATACACTTTCATCTATTGCAACGGAGTTTTCGAATTTTGCTTCTATGCCAAGAACAAATGCAGAAAAAGTTGATGTTATTTCAAAATTAAATGATACTGTAAATTTGTTTCAAAACAACGAACATGTTAAGTTCATAATTGATTACAATGAAAAAAACGAACTCCATGTATTTGCTGATAAAGAACAATTGTTGATTATTTTCAGAAACCTTATACAAAATGCTATTCAATCGATTCCTAAAGAGAAAAATGGGATTATTCAAATAAAACTAATTGAACAACAAGATTTTGTTCAATTTACAATTGCCGATAATGGCACCGGAATACCACTTGAAGTAAGGGAAAATTTATTCAGGCCAAATTTTACAACCAAAACTAGTGGAATGGGTCTTGGACTGGCTATTGTGAAAAATATAATTCAAAACTCAGGTGGGGAAATCTGGTACGAAACAGAAATAGATCAAGGTTCTTCTTTCTATTTTACTTTGCCGCTTTTTAGAATAGTATAAAAAACTAATTGCCAATTTGTTATATAGTTGATGGATTTATATTATTTCCTTGCAAAGTTTTATTAATCATTGCTTTATTGATTTTATTTGACTAAAAGTTTCCTGAATAAACTAAATTAATTATATATTTGTTATTAGTAGAAGAGTTTATAGGAATATTTAAAAAAAATAAAACTTGAAAAATTCATACAAAATTATTCTAATTCTTGCATTCAATATTTTTATAAACACAATTTCGTTTTCCCAAACACAAATTTCGGGTATAATAAATCTATATACGGCAGTTGATTCTATTACACCTAGCGGAAATACTTTAATAGTAGGTGATGCATCTCTTTTTAACGAAGGCGACACGGTGCTTATTATTCAAATGAAAGGTGCAACTGTAAAAACTTCAGTTGACAATAACGAAGAACTTTTTGGACGGGTTGATTTTGGTGGGATTAAAAACACAGGTAAATATGAATTTATAATAATTAAAAATATTATTTCCATTGAAAGTAAAATTGTTTTAAATGTTCCTCTTAATCATATTTATTCAACCAAAGAAAATGTTCAACTTGTAAGAGTCCCATCGTATTCTAGTGTTTTTGTTAATAATACACTTACTTGTGCTCCTTGGAATGGTTCATTTGGCGGGGTGTTGGCTTTTTTTGTAGCCGACACAATAAGTCTAAATGCAAACATCGATTTAACAGGAAAAGGTTTCAGAGGTGCCGATCCTGTATTAAGCATAGGTGCATGCACAAATTCCGATTC
>MENE01000156.1:24633-39506 GCA_001769005.1 Bacteroidetes bacterium GWA2_31_9b
GGAGGAAATGCAGGAGGAGGAGGGAAAGGTGGCGAAGAAGATAGTACAATTTGCCAAACACCTGACTATATTGGAGAAATATTACCAGGACCACCGATTGATACACTTGAATGGCCTGGTATTGGAGGTAGAGGCGGGCATCTACTTACTCAACCTATGCTTTTTACTGATACAACCATATTTCTAGGTGGTGGTGGTGGGTCGGGTACTTATACCAGCGGCCTTACAGCTTCAAAAGGGGGGAATGGTGGAGGTATTGTTATTATTCTGTCTAACTATGTTAAACCGAATGGTTTTAAAATTATAGCTAATGGGGAATCTGTTTCAGATACTGCTATCGCTTCTGGTGGTGGAGGAGGTGGAGGTGGTGTAATTCTTCTCGATATTGAAACAGTAAAATCTAATATAGACTTAGTAGCTAAAGGGGGAAATGGAGGAAAAACAAAAGGGCCAAATCTTTCCGGTCCTGGTGGAGGTGGAGGTGGAGGAATTTTTTTAAATGGTTCTCCAACGTCAAATCCATTGTTTTCTGTTCAAACCAGTGGAGGAACGGCAGGTTATTTGGCCGATAAACCACCTACAGTCTTTTATTATGCTGTTGATGGTGGTGCGGGAACATCTAGAAATAATATAAAAATCCCATTAACAGGATTTTTATTTAATACCATTCTCGAAAATCAGAAGGTATGTAAAGGAAATGTACCAAAACTTATTTCCGGATCTACTCCTAAAGGTGGAGATGGTACATACATATATGAATGGCAAAACAAAACAAATTATAGTCTTTGGAGTACTATAGTCGATTCTGTTCGAAGAGATTATCAGCCTGCTGCAATGTTCGATACTACATACATTCGAAGAATAGTTAGTTCTGCCGGAGTTATTGATACAAGTAAAGCAATTGTAATAGATATACATTCAAATATTATTGGAAACAACATCTGGGGTAACGATACGATCTGTATTGATAATCCTGCAGATACATTATATGGCACAACAGTATTCATTGGTGGTGATGGTTCAGGATTTGATTATACATGGGAATCAAGTACTGACCAGAATTCATGGGGGCAGATCACTCCTGAAAATGATACTGTTTGTTGGGGTGGTATTATAATTGATACAACATATTACAGGCGTAAAGTTGAATCGGGAGCTTGTTTCACATACAGCAATGCTAAAATTGTAGGATTACCAAAAATCATTAATAATTCCTTACCATTAAATCAAGAAATATGTTTCGGTCAGATTCCCGATCCGGTAATTGGAGAATCTCCTGAAAATGGCCTTGGTATCGGTTCATATCAGTATTCATGGGAAGAGAGTTCTAATGGAACCGATTGGGTGCTTGTTACCGACTCTACCCGAAAAGATCTAATACCATCAAATTTAATTGAAACAGTTTATTATCGAAGAATTGTAAATTCAGGCGATTGTATGGATTATAGTGAATCTCATAAAATAAATGTATTGCCCTCTATAGAATCATACGAAATTTCAAATAATCCCATTATTTATACATGTTACAATACTCCTTCCGAAAACCTAATTGGATTATCTCCAACTGGAGGCGATGGAATTTATCGATACGAATGGCAGGAAAGTACAGATGCTTCTATCTGGAACGAAATTACCGAAAATTCTGATTCCAAGGATTATCAACCACTGGCACTTATAGATACTACTTATTACTGGAGAATTGTAAGTTCAGGAATAAATGATTGTTGTAAAGATACAAGTAATTATATACGCGTTAATATCAGGCTTTTACCTATAGGATTGGTTAGTAATTTAGACACAACAATTTGTAGTAATGAAGCCATTGATCTTAATTTTTCAATTTCATCAGGCTCAATTCCTTATTCATTGTATTATAGCGATGGTTTTCAAGATTTCTCAAAAACAGGAATAAGTGTAAACGATACTACAATAATTGTATATCCTGAAACAAACTTGCAAAAAAGAGTTTTTAATTATGTAATCGATTCTATAACAGATAAGTATAATTGCCTCGCTACCGATATACAAGGATTATCAAGTGTATTAACTTATGGCTGGCCAGAATCTAATGCTGGTGGAAATGTTGAAAATTGCGATACCATTATTGTTCTTAATGCTTCACCTTCTTTAGGTAAAGGTTTTTGGAGTTATGAAAATGGAGCAGGAATTTCAAGTTTCGATAATGATACACTGTATAATACTCCAATGGTTATTGATGTTTCCGGAAATTATACTATAAAATGGAAAGAAACAAATTGGGAATGTTCCGATTCATCAATAATTGATGTTTTAATGTACCGAAAACCAATAAATGTAAATGCCGGTAACGATACAACTTTATTTAATTCTGATGAATTTGAGTTGGTAGGTTCTTACATTAATCCTGATGCGATTAAAGAAACTTCATCGTTATGGAATATTGTTTCCGGACCGGGAATTTTAAGCAATGCCAATGAGCTTAATTCAATTATTTCGGGCTTGTACGATAATTATGGAACAAGTATCGAAGTTTTATGGACCATTTCAAAAGAAGGATGCGATGATATTATTGATTCTGTAATTATAACTTTAGAACCCATTTTTACTCCAACAGGATTTTCTCCCAATGGCGATGGTATTAATGATTTTTTCAAAATTAAAGGTATTGAAATAGGAGTTTCAAATGAACTAATTATTTACAACAAATGGGGGACCGAAGTATATAGACAGAAAAATTACAGTAATGATTCTGCATGGGATGGTAAAAATATGAGCGGAAATAGTTTACCTGAAGAAACTTACTTTTACATCTTTACCATGACAGATATTTACAATAAAAATCATACTCGAAAAGGATTTGTTGTTCTTAAAGGACAGGGAAATGATTAGAAAAATAGTATATATATTAATAATCCTAATATTTCCATCAACTTTTGTACATGGGCAACAATTAACCCCGGTTTACAGCCAGTATTGGCTTAACGGATTAGCAATAAATCCTGCGTATGCAGGAAGTAGAGAGTGTTTCAGTAACACCATTTTATACAGAAATCAGTGGATGGGTTTTGAAGGAGCTCCGGTTACACAAACAATTAGCAGCCATTCGTCATTTCCTAATGAGAAACATGCAGTTGGCCTTTTTCTTTTTCATGAACAAATAGGTGTTTCAAATAATTATTCGATTTATGGAAATTACGCTTTCCGATTTAAATTGGGCCGAGGGAAATTTGCATTGGGGTTAAAAGCCGGAACATCTATAATTCAATCGGATTGGACAAAAATTGAAACTGGTGATATTGGCGATCCTGAATTTAGTGGTGATGATAACGAATCTGTTTATCAACCCAATTTTGGATTTGGGGTTTACTATTATACTAATATTTATTATTTAGGAGCATCTGTACCATCATTTCTAAGTTATAAAAAAGATAATTCGAGTAGTAACCAAATGTATAATGATATTAATAATTACGATTTTCTTGTTTCTGCAGGAGTGTTAATTGGTAAGTCTGATTTTAAATTCCGTCCAACATTTTTAGCACGATACCGACTGAATAATACTTTGCAGTTTGATATTGGAGCAAATATTATAATGTACAATTTAATATGGATAGGCGGTTCGTACCGACACAACGATGAATTTTCTGCTATGTTCGAATATCAGATTAATAATCAAATTCGGGTTGGTGCTGCTTATGATTTTGTAACAGGCGATTTAGCTGGAATGAATGATGGATCGCTCGAAATTATTTTGCGATATGAATTTAAATATAGGATTAAGGCTGAAGGTCCACGATTTTTTTAATATATGATAAACAGGTTAAAAATAAGTGCAGTTATTCTTTTATTCTTCTTAGTGGATTTTCCATTAAAAAGTCAGGATTATTCAATAATTCAGATGCCTTTTAATTCAGATTTCTACGACGAATCTTCACCTGCTTATTATGAGGATGGACTTGTTTTCTGCTCAAACAGAAGAAATAATTTTTTTATTGATTACATAGATGATGTTAAGAATAAACCCACATTTAATATATACTATGTTGAACAATCGTCAAAAACAGATTGGGGTAAAGTAGAAGATTTAGCAAAAATATTGAATTCAAATTTTAACGAAGGTCCGGTAACTTTTAACGATAGACAAAATATTATATATTTTACAAGGAATATCAATTACAAGAAAAAATTTGGTAGTTCATCAGAACGTAAAAATAAGCTTGGTATTTTCTATTCGAAACTTTCAAAAGCAAAAGAATGGCAAGAAGTTCAGGAGTTTAAGTACAATAATCAGGAATATAATGTTGCACATCCTTCGTTAAGTGAAGATGGAAATTTTTTATTTTTCTCATCTGATAAGCCCGATGGAAATGGAGGTTCCGATTTATATGTATGTGAGCTGGAAAATGGCGAATGGGGTGAACCTCAGAATATGGGCAAAGTAATTAATACCGAGGGCAATGAAGCCTACCCATTTATTCACAGCAGTGGGCGATTGTATTTTTCATCAGATAGGCATGGAAGTATTGGCCGACTCGATATTTTTTATACCGAAAAAGTGAATGGAGAATGGCATAAGCCTATTCCTTTAGAAGCTCCAATAAATACCCGGTACAACGATTATGGATTAATTATCGATCCTTTTAAAAAGAATGGATACTTCTCATCTGACAGACAACGAACAGATGATATATATAGCTTTGCAGGCCTTTATCCTATTTTCGAGAATACTACACGAATGGAAAAAAACAACTATTGTTATGTATTTTACGAAGCGAGTGCTCAAAATCCTGACGCAACTACCTTTGATTATGAGTGGGATTTTGGCGATGGATTCAAAACCAGAGGCCTTGAGGTTGAACATTGCTTTGCCGGAACAGGTGATTTTACAGTGCTTTTAAATGTAATCGATAAATTAACCGGAGAGGTTTATTTCAACGAAGCAACATATCCATTTAAGATTGAAGATATTGAACAACTTTATATTAATTGTCCCGATACCGTATTTGTTGGACAAGAAATAGTTTTTGACGGCAAAAAATCAAACGTTAAAAATTTCCAAATCAGTAAATATTCATGGGACATGGGAGATGGCCGACGTCCGAAGGGAGTTGAGATAACCCACATTTATACTTCACCGGGAAACTACATTGTTCAGCTAGGAGTTATGAGTAAACCTGACAAACAAGGCAATACAGAAAAATTAGGTGTATATACAAATGTTGTTGTTTTACCTGCAAATTGGGATAAACGTAGAAGGGAATGATTTTTGAATACCAATAGTTAACAATATGATTGCATTATTGTTACTAGGGAACTATACTAATTGATAAATTTAAAATATGAGAAAAATTGGCTTTTTAATATGGATTGTGTTTGTATGCACAAATTTATTTGCACAACCAGTTCCTGCTGAAGATGAAAATATACCTTATTTAATGACATTTGGTCCCAAAACAGGAACTTCTTGGGGCGATGACGATTTCTCCCAAACCTTCTTTTTTGTAATTCCTGAAGAATTATCAAGTCCATTTTTTATTCGTGTTTTCGATCCGGAAGTAGGTGGAGAAGTTGACGAAATTAATGGATTTTGGGATACAAAAATTACCTACTCGGTTTTCGGAGGTTTAAAATGTTATACTGATCCTGATGCGCAAGGAGTAGATCCTAAAGGAAATTATAAAAGTGGAAATATGCTGGCTACAAAAGTTTTTGGCGAAAATCCACGATACGACAATAACTGGTTTACTTTTGGGCCATTTAACCCCACAGAAGGTGAATTAGTGAAAAAATATGGTGGATATATATTTAAAATTATTTGCGAAGGAACCGAAGGTGACGATGGAAATATGTACCGATATTTTGTAAGTACTTCCGGAACCGAAAATAAACGAATTGAAGGTGCAAATGCATTTGCATACGAATACAGTTTTAGAATGCATAACGACCCCAATGAGGTTTCGCATATTTATCCTTATGTCGACGACCGTACAATTTCTGTTGAACAAAAGAATTTCGATTGGGATAGCGATGGTTTAATTCGTGTTGTTTCTGTTGCACGTCAAGGTCTATTATGTACTATTTCAGGTGATGATACCTGGGGTCAAAATCAATTTAAAATTCTTGACGAAGAAATAAGCTCGTCTCTCGATTTCCAGTTTATAAAAAAGAAATCACCCGCAGTAAAAAACAACAATGTTGTAATTTCTGTTAAAAACCAATATGGAGAATTATTACCATTTTATACGATTCCTATTGGAGGAGTTCCTAAATACAAATATTCGATAGGTGTTAAAAAGAAAGAATAATACTATTTAAAAAATTAAAAATATGCACGGCTTTAAAAGCAAATTTATCCTGATTTCCTTTTTCATTTTTTCACATGTATTTGTTTTCGGACAAATATATCAGTTCAAGCAATACAATATCGAAGAAGGACTAAGTCATCCCTTTGTATATACTATTAATACCGATGTAAATGGTTACGTATGGGTAGGTACAGGCGAAGGTTTATGTAAGTTTGATGGGTTTAACTTTGGTGTAAGTAAACAAAATGACACATTAACGAGTGGTTTTGTAACATCAAGTTTTTTCGATTCGAAAGGATTGTTATGGTTTGGGCATAATTCGGGTGATGTAACTTATTATGATGGTAAGAAATTCAACATCTTAAATTCTCAAAAATTACTAAGTAGTTCAATTACTGATATTACAGGTGATGATAAAGGTAATGTGTATATTGTTTCTCAGAATAATGGTTTGCTAAGAGTGAATAAGCAATTTGCCATTGATACGTTTACAAATGCTTTTAGTGGTAAAATTATTTACTCAATATTATACACAGAAAATTCCAATTTCTTAATAGGTACTAGCGAAGGATTAAGTATTTATAATATCAAGAATAAAGAAATTGAAAAAATTTCTACAATTAGCGAATTATCATATATTTCTATTCAATCGATAAATAGTGGGAAAAAAGATAAGTCGTTCTGGATTGGAACCGAAGATTCAGGTTTTTATTTACTTAAGTTTAAAGATGATACTTATGAAACATATGAGATTGTTAATGTTGGAGAAAAATACGAATTTGGATTTGAAAATATTCAATCGGTTTTTGAAGATAAAGACAATAATATTTGGGTTAGCAGCTTTGGAAAAGGAATTTTAAAACTGATACCTGAAAATACTGAAGAATATAAATTTAACAAGGTAATTCATTATTCAACCTTAAATGGATTGCCAAATAATTTTATAAAAGAAGTGTTTCAGGATTGGGAAGGAAATTTTTGGGTAGCTACTTATGGTAACGGTGTTGCTTTTTCTATTGATGAAACATTTACATTTTTGTATCAGGATATTCAGGAATTAAAAGGAAATATTATTTCATTCGAGGAGTCAGAATCAAGTATTTGGCTTGGTGGCGAAAATGTTATTGCACGAGTTGAGAAAATTACGAACGAAGTTAAAATTTTTGATAAAAGGAATGGTTTGCCAGAAGAAAAGATAACCTCATTATATCTTGATAATAAAAATGTTCTTTGGATTGGTGCTGAAAAATCAGGAGTATATAGGTTAAATACTAATACTAATTCCATTAGTCGATTTAATTTATCTTCAAATTCTCTCGAAAACAGTATCAATTCTATTAAAGGAGCCGACGATCTGGTTTATATTGCAACAAAAAATGGAGTAATACGATACAATAGCAAAACATCAAACAAGGAAATTTTTAATACAACAACCGGGCTACCTCACAACGATATTCGTTATGTTTATATCGATTCATATAAAAATCCCTGGATAGCAACAAAAAGTAATGGCATTTTTGTATTAAACGATTCATTAAAATATGTTATCGAAGGAAATGTAAATTTAAATTTTTCATCTATTGTTGAAGATAACGAAGGTCATCTTTGGGCAGCCACTTATGGCGATGGGGTATTTAAGTTTTCTAAAGACACTATTCAGTATTTTTCTACTGACAATGGGTTGAAATCAAATTATTGCTACAGTTTAATTGCCGATAATGCCGGTAAAATTTGGGTTGGGCACCGACTAGCATTAAGCAGCATAAATGTAAAAACACTTGAGATAAAAAGCTATGGAAAAGAAATTGGAATTTCTGGTGATTGCAACTACAATGCAGCTTTAAAGAAAGAATCAGGTATTGTATATATTGGTACAACAAATGGAGTTGTTCGGTACGATAGTTCAAAAGAAAAAGAAAACAAAATAGTACCTAAATTGAATTTAACCAGTATACTTTTTTCAGATAATCCTTATGATATTAATAAACCTGTTGAATTAAAATATGGTATTTATAAATTAAAAATCGGTTTTGTAGGTTTAAGTTATTCCGATCCAATGGGTGTTACCTATCAGTATAAGCTCGATGGCTATGATCTGGAATGGTCGGAAATTACAAAAGACAGAGAGGTTTTTTATCCACGTATCGAAGATGGAGATTACACATTTCTTTTAAAAGCATGCAATTCCGATGGATATTGTGTTGAAAATCCATTTGAAATTCCAATTTCTATACAACCTCCGTTATGGAAACGATGGTGGTTTATTTTGTTATTAATTTTAGCTGGAATTGCTGGTATTTTCTGGGTTATTAAATATCGTGAACGTAAACAAAAAGCACTTCAGGAATATCTTGAAACAGAACTTAATGCACGAACAAAAGAAGTTGTTGATCAAAAAGAACTTCTTGAAATTAAGAATCGTGATATTACCGACAGTATAAATTATGCGCAGCGTATTCAGCAGAGCATATTGCCATCGGTAAATACAATTAATAAATACTTTTCGGGTGCATTTGTATATTATCAGCCACGCGACATCGTGAGTGGCGACTTTTACTGGTTTGATAAAGTAAAAAACGACAAATTTATTATTGTTTGTGCCGATTCCACAGGTCATGGTGTTCCGGGTGCGTTTATGTCGATGATTGGTACTACTCTTATAAAAGATATTTGCTTACGGCCAGATATTACTTCTCCTTCTGAAGTACTTCATATGCTCGACAAAGAGTTGCAGAGTACATTAAATCAGAATATAGATGCTGAACGTGCAAATGACGGTATGGATATAATCGTTTGTGAGATTGATGTAAAGACCCATTATATGCGATTTGCTTCAGCCATGCGACCAATTATTTTGTATAAAAACAAAAAATTACAATATGTTAAAGGAAACAAAGCTTGTATTGGTGGTGATCCTTCGGCCGAAAAACAGTTCGAAAATTCAGGTTTTCAATTAGAAACCGGCGATATTATTTATATGTTTTCTGACGGTTTTACTGACCAGTTTGGTGGCCCAAGAGGAAAAAAATTTAAAATCGACCGTACAAAAAATATGCTTGCCGATTTATGTGAAATGAACATGGAACAACAACACGATTATATAAGCAAATCATTTAACGATTGGAGAGGAAGGCTTAATCAGGTTGACGATGTACTCTTTATGGGTGTAGAAGTATAACATTACTCAACTTCGTCCATTCTGATTAAATTATTAAGTATTGCATAAATTGTTAAACCCGAAACTGACTTAATCCCCAGTTTTCGGGTTATATTTTTTCGGTGAGTGATTACTGTATGCTGACTAATAAAAAGTTTATCGGCAATTTCTTTATTCGATAATCCCATTGCAATTTCACGAACAATATTTTCTTCGCGTGTACTTATTATTTCTTTCTTTTTTGATTTATCTTCTTTTTCAAGGCTACCAATTTGCATCGAAATAATTTCCAAAATTTCATTTTCGTTGCTGTTTAATTCAATTGTATCTGCTGTGGGAATAGAATCTGAATTGTATGTTTTATCTGTTTGAAGCGAAATGTATTTTATTTTTTCTTTTTCGATTATCTCCTGTATTAATTTAATGTGTTTTTTCTCAATTAATTCGGTATTTGAGATAATTAAATCGGGGACACTTGTGTTTAAAAACGACAGTAATTCGTCTGATGAATTGATAAAATGGATAGTATGTGCTACCGGTATTTTTTCAATAACAGATGATAATCCATGCTGAATAAGTACTGATTTATCGAACAATATGATTTGTACTTTAAGCATAAAAATTAAACTTTTAAACCTGCTTTCTTACGTATTCCTTTTTCCATTTCAAGAATTTTGGGTACAAGCACTTTATCTTCAATTCGTGAATGATCGTTAATGTCTTTTTCAAGACCAAAAAGCTCGTGTAAAAGTTTGTTGCAAAGTGTTTTGTTGTTTGGTTGAGGTAGGTATTTTATAATGATATTCTTTAAATCATATAGTTTTTCTTCAATATTGTCGTGTTCTTTTTCAAAAATATCGATAGAGTATTCATCCATTTGACGGAGTGTTTGCTTGTCAATTTTATCTGAATAAAAAGCATTTTCAATCAGTTGTGTATAAGGAAAAACCACTTTTTCTTCACGCTGAATATGGTTTTTAAGTTCCTCTTTATATTCCGAAAAAAAACGTTTTAATAAATTGATATTTTCTTTTTGAGTTGAACAGCTCAAAACCATTTCTTCAATTAAACTTTCAATCTCAGGCACCTTTATTTGCATATAATAATTATGCGTTTTCTGAAGATAGTCGGTAATTAATTTTACCGGAAAGTTTTGCAATTGCTTTTTTGGAAAGTACTCAGTATGTATAAATGCATTTATGATTTCTAAAAAGAAATCAGTATCAACATTATAAATTTTACATGTTTCATCAACACTTTTATCGCCAAATCCAAGTTCAATGCCAAAACGTTCGAGTATTGAGAGGCTAAAGTGATTCATATGAATTACATCGGCCATTTTTATATCTTTTGTTATTACCATAACTTGAGTAAACAGGTTTAGTTAAAAACACGAAATACTTATAATTGTTCCAAAAGTTCAGATATAATTAGTGTTGGAGTTGTTTCAATATTACTCTGATTCCCTGCTCTGTCGACTAAATAAAAAGAGTATTGCAAAGTATCGGGAGTTAGTATCGTAATATATATTTCAATTTCAATTTCTCCCTTAATACTTTTTCTATAAATTCCTTTCTCGAAATAAGGAAGATTCATACTTAAAGAAGTGTATGGTGTAAAGTCGCCACCATTTTTGTACGATCCGGAAATAAACATATTCAACGGTTCGGCAGTAGTATCTACTACATGTTCATCAAAATTACCAATATCTCCATCACCATCAACAAACGTAAAAACAAGATTGCCAGTAGCAATAGTCATATCTGTTTCGCCGGGAGTAAGATAAAAGTTATTGTATTTAATTGCTGGAATAATTGAATATTCTTCTTCCTTTTCGCATGATAAAATCAAACTGCAGAATATTAAAATGTAGAATGATATTTTAGCAAATCGAATCACGCAGTTTATTTTTTACGCATATAAATCTGAATAGGTGTTCCTGTAAATTCAAATCGATCTCTCAACTGATTTTCAAGGTATCGTTTATATGGATCTTTAACATATTGAGGCAGGTTACAGAAAAATACAAACGAAGGATAATGAGTAGGTAATTGAGTTACATATTTAACTTTTACATATTTACCTTTTAGTGATGGAGGTGGATATTTCTCGATTACTTCGAGCATAATATCGTTTAATTTTGCTGTTGATATTCTTCTGTTACGATTCTCATGAACCTTTACAGCTTCTTCCAAAACCTTATTTATTCGTTGTTTTGTAATTGTGGAAGTAAATATAATAGGTACATCAACAAACGGAGCAATTTTTTGCTTTATTTGTTCGGTATAATGCTTCGAAGTATTGGTTTCTTTCTCGTACAAATCCCATTTGTTTACCAGAATAACCAGGCCTTTATTATTTCTTAAAATAACTTTTATAATGTTCATGTCTTGTGCTTCGAGGCCTTGAGTAGCATCGAGCATTAAAAGACATACATCGGCATTTTCAATTGCACGGATTGAACGCATAACCGAGAAAAACTCAAGATCAGCAGATACTTTTCCTTTTTTACGAACTCCTGCAGTATCAACAAGGTAAAAGTCGTGTCCGAATTTGTTGTATCGGGTATAAATTGAATCGCGTGTAGTGCCCGAAAGTGGTGTAACAATATTTCTATCCTCGCCCAGTAAAGCGTTTACGAGTGACGATTTACCAACATTTGGCCTTCCAACAACTGCAAATTTAGGTATGTCTAATTCTGGTGGAATATCCAATTCAACGTGCTTCACAATCTCGTCAAGCAATTCACCTGTACCACTACCATTTATTGATGATATACAAATAGGTTCGCCAAGGCCAAATCTGTAAAATACATTGGAATCAATAATTCTGCTATGATTATCAACTTTGTTTACCGCAAGAATTACTTTCTTTTTCGATTTACGTAGTAATTCAGCTACCGATTGATCGAGGTCGGTAATTCCACTGGTAACATCAACCAGAAACAAAACTACATGTGCTTCGTCAATGGCAATATCAACCTGTTTGCGAATTTCTTCTTCAAAAATATCTTCTGAATTGCGAACATATCCGCCGGTGTCTATTACAGAAAATTCTTTTCCTCCCCATTCCGACCTTCCGTAAATCCTGTCGCGTGTTACACCTGCTGTTTCATCAACAATAGCGTGCTTTGTGCCTGTTAAACGGTTAAAAAGGGTCGATTTACCTACATTAGGCCTTCCTACAATTGCTAAAATCATTTGACTGTATTGTGTTTAAAAAATTAATTTACTGATAATAAAATTGAGTCTCTCAATTATTTCGTGAGACTCTGATAATAATAATGCTTTGTGCTTTTCTAATTCTTTGTTTTCGCTGCAATTTATTGTTTTAAGTATTTCGAACGAGCGTTTAGTGTTTTCGCAACTTTTTTTGATATTTTCAGAAAAGTCTACGTTACTGATCGAATCCATTGCATCCATAAATCTCAACGAAACCTCTTCTGCCGATTTTTTTAGTTCTTTATTTGCCAGATGAGGAAATTCTTTCTCAAGCGATATTACAAAGCTGTTTGCCTGTACCGAATAATTATATGTTTTCGATTCTAGCTCCTGCATTGCAATAAGATTTAGCTGTTGTACCCAAAGCTGTTTAACGATCGGTCTTTATCTCTCCAATCTTTGCTTACCTTAACATACATCTCCATAAATACTTTTTTTCCAAAAAAGCTTTCTAAATCTTTACGTGCTTCGGTGGCCGTTTTCTTAAGTGCTTCGCCTTTATGACCAATAATAATTCCTTTTTGCGATGTACGAATAACATAAATGATAATTCGCATACGTAAAAGTTTCTCTGTATCCTTGAACTCTTCAATTTCAACCTCTACCGAGTATGGAATTTCTTTTTGATAATTCAATAGTATTTTTTCACGAATTATTTCCGATGCAAAAAATCGCTCTGTTTTATCTGTTAGTGAATCTTTTGGAAAAAATGGAGGATTCAGTGGCAGTTTCTCAATAATACGTTTAAGCAGGTATTCAAGATTAAAATTCTTTAATGCTGATATAGGAATAATTTCTGCTTTTGGTAAAATCTTGCTCCAGTTTTCAACAATTTTTTCAAGCTCTTCTGGATTCGAAAGGTCAATTTTATTAATAAGAAGCAATATTGGAGCCTCAGCTTTTGCAAGCCTGTCGATATATATTTGGTTTTTATCCGATCGGTCGATAACATCTGTTATATAAAGAATAATATCGGCATCTTCGAATGCAGAACCAACATAACCCATCATTTTTTCCTGTAGCTTGTAGTTGGGTTTAAGAATACCCGGAGTATCGGAATATACAATTTGAAAGTCGTCGCCATTTACAATACCCATAATACGATGACGGGTAGTTTGTGCTTTCGATGTAATAATTGAAAGCTTTTCGCCCACAAGGGCATTCATTAATGTTGATTTACCAACGTTGGGATTACCCAAAATATTTACAAAACCTGATTTGTGTGACATTTAAAAAATTTATAAAGATTGCTGCAAAGATAAGCCAAATTTTTGGCATTCTTTTATTCCCTTATTTAGTTATAAGTCTCAGTTTGTCAGAGGCAATACAAAATGAATAAGACTTAAGCACTCTCTATAATTATCGTGGGCAAGCTTAACAAAGCCTTTAAGTTGATACGAGTATATTCTAAATCAAAGCGGACTTTCACAATTTGTTTATTAAAATTCTAAATCATTGTTGGTTTAATGAATTTGTTTAATTTTAAAAATTAAACCGGTTGAATGTATGCATTTATGTTAAGTCAAAAATCAACTTGATATGAAAAAATTATATAAAAAGGAAGTCAATGCAGCCATGGTTCGCATTAGAGATAGTAAACCAGAAATTATTACTGAAAAAGACTTAGAGCATTTACCTCCAATTGTACAGAAATACCTTAATTATGTTGGTGTTGTTGGTAAAGAAAAAGTTCTGAATGTAAAGATAAAATTTGAAGGTAAAATAAGATCTAACCCCAATGATGGGTGGATGATTTTAACATCGGAACAATACAATTTTTTCGACAAGCCAACCCGTATCTTTTATATTAAAGCACGAAAAATGGGTATTCCAGCTGTTGGTATTCATTTGTATAAAGATGAAAAAGCAATTATGCGGATTAAATTAGCCGGACTATTTACAATTGTTGACGCTAAAGGTCCGGAAATGGATCAGGGAGAAACAGTAACTGTTTTTAACGACATGTGTTTTATGGCTCCTGCAACTTTAATTGATAAAAATATTCAGTGGGAAATTAAAGATCCATTAACAGTATTCGCAAAATATACAAACGGAAAAATTTCAATAGGTGCCACATTGTATTTTAATGAAAAAGGCGAATTGGTAAATTTTATAAGTAACGACAGGTTTGAAACAACCGATGGAAAAACTTATAAAAATTATCCCTGGTCGACACCTGTAAAGGATTACAAAGACTTTAACGGGGTTAAA
>MENE01000156.1:39595-39737 GCA_001769005.1 Bacteroidetes bacterium GWA2_31_9b
AAAACAGAGAATATGAAACCGAATACTTCAATACCCAAAGACATAGATAGTTATATAGCAAGTTTTCCAACCGATATTCAGGTTTTACTGGAAAAACTAAGAGCCACTATTCGAAAAGCAGCACCTGGAAACCATTAGTTAC
>MENE01000157.1:0-1946 GCA_001769005.1 Bacteroidetes bacterium GWA2_31_9b
AAGCTTGTGATTGATCTCCATTTGCGATTGAGCGGTATCCTAAAGCTATTGAATTTTGACCAACACTATCAGCAGAACCAACATGTACTTCACCTGCTAAAAGTGCCGATTTTTCAGGATACCACATTACACGAGATTCATTCTCAATTTTTTCTGCAGTTGTATTTCCGCTAATATTAAAATAATCACTTACTCCTCCTGCTTTTGTTGGACTACGGCCACTAACAGCAAAACCCCCAACTTTGCCCTTTGGCAGACCTTCTGGCACATATATTCGTGTACTATCTCTGGTTACTTCCATATAATTATTAGTTACTCCTTTTGTTGGTGATCGGCCACTAACAGCAAAGCCTCCAACTTTACCCTTAACATCAACTTCATTTACAAATACACGAGTACTATCGGGTGTTACAAGCAAATACCCTTCTTCACCTGCTTTAGTTGGTGAACGACCACTAACAGCAAAACCTCCGACTTTACCTTTTGTACCATAAGGTACAACTACTTTTACTCCATCATTATATACAGCAAAGATGGTATCACCTGCAGAGTTTTTTACTGCAAAAAGAGCATCGCTAATTGCTGTAGATGAACTTACTTGAGGCAAAGCAAGCCATTCTGCTCCATCGTAATAATAAAAAGCATTTTTATCTGTATCAAATACCAACAAACCAGTTGCTGCAGGATTTATTGCTGTTCGTTGAACTGTTGTTAATCTTGGAATTAACAGTCCTTTTGTAGTAGATTTTACATCAAGCATTGCTGATATATTTGCATTATATGTATCATCATCAGTTATTGCTACATTTTGAGCAAATGAATCAATAGAAAGCATTAATACAGCAATTATAAACGACAACGTTATCTTTCTCATATTCAATAATTTTAAAAATATGAATTAAAGATAACGTTTCCGTATTTAAAAATCAAGTAGATTTATTAATCGTATATAATTTTTAAATAAACGTTTTACCAGCAACTTTGCCAATCTGTACCATCGAATACTTTTAGTTTTTTATCATCTATATCAAAATAAATTTCTCCTTCTTGTGGTTCATATAAAGGATCTGTTATTTGAGGATTTACAATTGGTGAAAGTAACATAACGTCTTTAATATGTATCGTTCTTTCAGGATTATCAACACCTATTCCCATATTTCCATTTTTTAATACAGTTAAAGCATTTTGATGAATAGCTTGAGAAAAATCTCCCGGAAATAATGGATTTAAATATCCATTCCCTATAACGAATAAAGGTTCGGTTATATTCCATCCTGAATTTACTGCATATGTTTTATTTAATTGGCCAACAACAAATGAACCGTTTGAATTGGATTCTAAGAAAGAACCTAAAGCAACTGAGGCAATACCTGAAGCTTTAGATCCAACACCCATTGCAACTGAATTATAAGCTGATGCAGTATCACTTACACCAATAGCTAAAGATTGTTCTGCACTTGCTACAGATCCGTATCCAATTGCCGTAGCTCTTGTTTCCAATGCTTGAGCAAAAACACCAAATGCTGTTGAAGCAAAAGTTCCAGTTGCATTTGATCTTAAACCAATGGAAGTATTAGCTATTCCATTTGCATAAGCACCTAATCCGAGAGCAAATGATGCTATACCGCTTGCTATAGTATGTTTACCTGTTGCTACACCTATTACATTTCGTTCTTCTCCTCCAACAGCAAAACAACCTACACCATTTGCTTGTGTTTTATATCCAATTGCGGTTGAAAAATTACCTCGAGCTTTTGTTTGATAACCTAAAGATTGAGAATTATTGCCTTTTGCAATTGCCTCATAACCAACGGCAAATGAATTAAAACCCACACTATCAGGATCTTCGATTAAAACTCTTCCAACCCAAAATGCTTCTTTTTTTGGAAACCATACAACCTTCGGTTCACTGGGATCTATAATTATAGGTGTGTTATCGCCTGAAA
>MENE01000157.1:1970-7231 GCA_001769005.1 Bacteroidetes bacterium GWA2_31_9b
GAAACCTGAAAAATATTATATTCAGTTTCTTTAGTAGGAGAACGGCCACTCACAGCAAATCCTCCAACAGAGACTTTTGACTGTTCATTGACAAAAACTTTTGCCCCATCGGGAAATACAGCAAATACGACATTTCCTTCTCTGTCTTTCACTGCAAACAGAGTATCTGTATCAGTAAAATAAAGAACATCTTTATCAATTTCTAAAGCTTTTTGAGCATACAATGAAAATGGTACTGATAATAACTGTGAAGTTCCTATAGTTGAATAACTTGTTCCTCCATTAATATCAACTTCAAGTTTTAAGAATTTATCGTTTAAACCCCAGCTAATTAAAGTGAAATCAGATGAAGGGTTTGAACCACTACCTATTTCCAGGTTAATAACCCCATATTCATTTGTACTTTGGGAGTGTTCTTCAGAATATAATACTTCTCCGCTGATGGATTGATCCAATATACTAATCTTTACACCAACTAATTGTTCTGATATCAGTTCACCTATAGAATTTCTAATTACAGCCTGATATTTTAATTTATTGGGTACTTGGGAAAAAGTAATTACAGGATATATCCATAAAGAAAATAATAAAATTAGTGTTACTTTTTTCATAATACAAGATTTTAGTTATTAGAGAAAATAATACTTAAAATTTAAAAATCAAAACTAAATTTCATGTTTACCTATTACTGGTGATGCGTTAACTTTTAAATAAAATGCTGAATACATTTATTATATTGAGTTCTGAAGCATTAGTTCATTTTTTGATTTGAAAAATATTTTTACTCATTTATAAATAGATTTGGATTTAAAAATCTGATTATTTATAGTTTAACTGTTTTCAATATTTGCTTACTTATTGATTTTAAATTTAAACGCATCAGTAGTATTTACCTATTATCAATTTTATCAATAATTTCGTTTAGCTTTTGTTTTATATATTCATTTTCAGTTTTTAAGTTTTCAATTTGTACCTGCTGTTCTTGCATTCCTTTTATTAATACAGGTATTATATCAGAGTAGTTTATTCCCATAGTTTTAAATTCATCATTTCCCGTGTTGGTAACTTCGTGTATCACTTTATCTACTTCTTGAGCAATAAGACCAATTTTTTTACTTGATGAATCAGAATTTTTCCAATTATACTTCACGGGTCTTAGTTTCAAAATTTCTATAAGGCCATAATCTAGGTTTGATATATTTGTTTTTAACCGTTCATCAGAAGTAACAATTACTGAATTTAGTGAATAAATATTTTTCCATGTTGTAGATTCTGTCCCTAATGAATAAAGTTCTGTGGACATTGGAATTATATTTCCATTAATAACTATTCCACCTGTATCTGGAAAAGTCACCATATCCTCATAAGATACTCCATTATAATAAGTTAACTCTAAATCATTCGAAATTCTATGATTTATTTGCCAAGTAAGATTTTCGGTATTATTTGAACTTAGAAATATTGATGAAAAATTCCAACCATTTCCTTCACCTGCAATCCGAATATCAGCAGCATCGCCTATTTGTTCAATATTTAAATTTTCCCATTGAGTTGGATTAGCATTAATTCCAATTTTTGCATTAAAACGCAAGTTTCTGTTGTCTAGCTGTCCAAAAACCATTGCATTGGTCGAATCGCTTATCTGATTATCAATATAAAGTCTGCTTGAACCAGTTTCATTAAAACCTGCTTTATACCCAATAAAGATATTTTTGTCTCCATCTATTAAACTTGGGCCTGCATTATAACCAAGTATTGTATTTCCATAACTTCTTATTTGGCGTCCTACATGCGCTCCAATTAAGGTATTGGCACTTCCTAATGTATCGGTATCTGCTGTCCATGCTCCCAATACTGTATTATTATTTGCAATAGTGTTAGCATAACCTGCATGAAGTCCAATAAAAGTGTTGCTATGTCCTTCTCTTGTTCTGTTTCCAGCACAAGATCCTATAAAAACATTTCCTAGTGATGTAGTATTAAATTCCCCTGCCAACCATCCAATAAAAACATTCTCATAACCTTCAGTGTTATGATATCCGCTATTAAGTCCCATAAATACGTTGTCTCTGCCTGTTGTATTACCATGTCCACTATTCATTCCAATAAATACATTTTCACCTCCCGTTGAGTTATTATATCCACTTTCGTATCCTAAAAATACGTTACTATTGGAAAAAACATTTGAATAACCTGCCTGAAATCCAATAAATACATTATCACCACCACCAATACTATTGTAACCGGCAGAATTTCCAATAAAAACATTGGATAAACTCACTGTGTCTAATTGGCTATTATTATAACCAGAAAATGCTCCCATAAAAACATTTTTGTGGCTTGATTTGGCATAATAACCGGCATGATCACCAAGAAAAGTATTACCATAATCTCCGTCGAAAGAATAACCTGCTTCAATTCCAATAAAAGTATTGGAGAATCCAGTTGAATTAGTATATCCAGCCAAACCTCCAATAAATACGTTTGAGCCTCCGGTTGTAGTGTTATAACCACTTAAATAGCCAATATTTACATTTCCCCAGGTATTAATGCTGTTATAACCACTACCAGTACCAATAAAAATGTTTTGAGTACCTGTTTCGGCAAATGCTCCAGCTGCACTTCCAATCATAATGTTTCGATGTCCGGTAGTATTTGAAAGCCCGGAAAGATGTCCAATAAAAACATTTTTCAATCCCGAAATATTTGAATACCCAGATTTATTTCCAATAAAAACATTTTCTGTTCCATTTTCATTTCTATTTCCACAACCAGTTCCAATAAATGTATTATAGTTTCCTTCGGTATTAAAAAAACCTGTTGAATCGCCGACAAAAGTATTGTTTGACCCTGCTGTATTAGTATATCCTGAAAAACTACCTAAGAATGTGTTAAAACGGCCACTCAGGTTTGAATAACCTGCAATATAACCCAAAAAAGTATTGTAGTTCCCGTCTTCGTTAGAAAATCCTGTTTGATAACCCATAAACAAATTTCCATTACCTATATTTGTATTATATCCACTTTGATAACCAATAAACGAATTACTCTCTCCATCGGTTAATGTATAGGCACTTTGATAACCTAAAGAAGAATTATACAAACCAGTATTCAAATTTTGCCCACTTTCATGACCAATAAAATAATTTGCTTTAGTAAGATCAAGATATTTTTGAGATTCTTCTTTCGTAGGGCTTCGTCCACTTACTGCAAATCCACCCACTTTACCTTTATTAATAGTTGTGTCATTAACATAAATTCTGGTGCTATCAGGGGTCACAATCAAGTAATCTTCTTCTTCTCCAAGTTTTGTTGGGGAACGTCCGCTTACTGCAAATCCACCCACTTTTCCTTTAACAACCTGATTATTTATTACTTTTGCACCATCAGGAAAAACTATAAAAACAGGATTTCCATCATGATCCTTGACAACAAATAAGGTATCTGAATCAGTTGTATAAATTCCTTCGTCTCCTAAATTTGATGCTGTACCTGCAAATAAAGCATATGGTACAGATAATATCTGAGATGTTCCCATATTTACAAATCCGCTTCCGATATTAACTTCAACTTTAATATACTTGGTTATGTTACTCCAGTTAATATCAGCGAATTCTCCCAAATCGCTGGTTCCATCACCAATTTGTAAATCTACCATACCAAAGTTATTCGTAATTTTACTATGTTGTTCACGATAAACAACATCTCCAGTTGCAGAATTTTCAATTATTGAAACCTGAATTGTTACACTTTGGTTTTTTAAGAGTTCACCAGCACTATTTCTTAACACTGCCTGATAATTGAATGATTCGGGTATTTGAGGAAAAATGCTTTCACACAAAATCGAAGTAAAGACAATAATTAAAATGAGTTGCTTTTTCATAACTTATTATTTTTTTAATTCAATAATTCAATAATTTAATAAGAATAGAGAGGATTCTAGCTGAATACAAACAACTATTTATAAATCAACTAAATGGGAAGTTACAATTTTAACAGTTTGAAGTCAATTTTATTTAAATGAATTACATGAAAATTAAATTTTTTATAAACCAAAATAATTATTTACCGTAAAAAATGAATTATGCACAATTTTTGTATAAGAAAAAGTCGTGTACTAGTAATTTGTAATTTTTGATTTATATTTGATAACTATATTCTTTAAAATCTGATTATATAAAAGATGAAACAATATATAACTCTACTTAGCTTATTTTTAACCATAAATGTATTATCGGCTCAAGTTCCCGGAGAACTTAAATGGAAAGAAAATATCTCAAAAAACCATATCAGCCTACAAACTCAATGGAACCATAAATACGAAAAAGGAAAGCCTAAAAAAGATGGATACAGAAATTTTTCAAAAACTTACGATCGCAATGGAAATATAATTGAAGAAATATATTACCAATCAGGAAAGCAAGGTAGTATTGATCAAAAATTAAGTTACAAATACGATAAAAAGGAAAATAAAATTGAATATATTAATACCAAAGGAGCTGAAGGTAAAATCCTCTTTAAACAAAGTATTACTTATGATAATTCAGGAAATAAAATTAGAGAAGAAAGATATAATGGATCTGATGATGAAATAATTAAATATAATTATGATTCAAAAAATCGAATTATAGAAATTATTCGTACAGATGTTAATGGAAATGTTGCTCAAAAAAGAAATTTTATTTATTCTAATAATTTATCTACAATAACTATTCTTGATGGAAATAATAAAGCAATAGGAAAAATTATTAATAAATATGATTCAGAACAAAATTTAATTGAGGCAACTGAATATGAGGCAGATGGAAAAATTAAAGAACAATTTTATTATACATTCCAGAACAAATTATTGAAAGAAAAAACTAAATATATTTTTGAAAATTTTAATTATACAGAAACTTATAAACACGATACTAAAGGAAATCTGCTGGAAGTAAATCGTGAGCAACCTAAAGGAAGTAGTTTTTTAAGTAGTATTTATACATATGATTCAAAAGGAAATCTAATTGAAGAACAATGGTACGATGACGATCCTACTGATTATTCTAAAAAGACATACATTTATAGTTCAAAGGGAGTTTTAGAAAAAGTTGAAGTTTATTATGCAGCATATAAATACAAGATGCAATACAGATATGAATATAAATATTTCAGATAAAAATAATTATTAAAACTTTTATATATAAAATAAGCCGATATCAAATGATTATCGGCTTATATATTTATATACTGTTTTTTAAATTAATCGTATTTATTTAAAT
>MENE01000157.1:7268-16864 GCA_001769005.1 Bacteroidetes bacterium GWA2_31_9b
TAATTCAACCTCAAATATTGTTGATGTGTAAGGAGGAATTATACCTGTTGACGAACCGGTTTCTCCAAAGCCAATTTGTGAAGGCAAAATAAACAATGAACGTTCACCAGCTTTCATACGACCAATTGCTTCTTCTAAACCGTTAATTACTTGCCATTTACGACCGTAAACAAATTGGAAAGGGGAATTCCGTCTTTTTGTAGAATCAAAAAACTTTCCATTTAAAAATTTACCTTCATAGTGGACTGTAACAGTATCGCCTAATTCAACTTTTTCTCCGCTTCCTTCATTAATAACTAAATGGAATAAGCCTGTTTCTGTAGGATTAATTTCTATTTGCTTTTGATCTATAAATTGTCGTAATATAACTTTTTCATAATCGCCAAAATCTTCGATCCAGTTTAAAAATGCTTCTTTTTCTTGATAATATTCGTTTTCAGTTTGAATTTCAATTATATCTAAAACAACTTTCATTTCTTTATCTTCGCCAAAAAATTCAGGAAGTGATGTTTCGAGTGTTTTCTCAAAAAAATCTGTAGATGAAATAATAAATTCAGCTTTTTCATCTTCAGCTAACATTAAAAAACATTCATCTATAGAACCTGAAAATGAAGGATTCGATAATTGTAATTTACGACGACCTTCGAAAAAAACTGAATCATTCATTGTCTTGTATAAAATATCGGCAGTAATGTAATCCCCAGGTTTGGCTATTTCACTACTTTCTCCAAATTTTTCCAACTTATAGTAAAATCCTGTTTTTGATTTTGCAAAACCCGGATGTTTCGAAAAATAATCACATGAACTTAAACCAATAAGGATAATTAGAAGAAAAAAAGTACGTTGATTCATTTTGTTTTTTTTAATCTGTTTTTTCAAAGATAGCAATTTTATAAATTGAATTGATTTGTAAATAAAATTATTATTTATTAAGAATATGTGTTTTAATATTCACAATTTCAATATCATATATTACAATTGCCCTACCGGGTATTTTATTTCCGTCACCTATCAAACCGTGTGCTAAATGAGGAGGTAAAATAAATCTGGCTTTACTTTTATTATTGAGTAATAACAATCCTTCTTCAAGACCAGCTTCTACTCCACCTTTACCGACAATAAAAGTTTTTAATCCTGTACTATCTGATGAATATAGCAATGTTCCATCGATTAACCATAAATTGTATTTCAATTCTACTAAATCATTCTTTTTAATTTTAATATCTGTACCTTTTTCATAAATCATGAACCAAAGTCCGGTAGCAGTATTACTCATTTCCCAACCTCGGCGATTAATAAAATTTTTAATTAATTCAGTGTCTTTTTCAACAAGAACTTTATTCACATTTTCAAGAGTTTTTTTATAGTTTAGTGGAATGTTCTGTTGTATATCATGATTGTTTTTCTTACACGAAAAGGCAACTAAAATTAGAAAAGTAAAGATTATAAAATGAATCTTTTTATAATGCATTTTTGAGCTCATCTTTAAATTTTGGTAATTGATTTTTAAAAAAACTGAGGGTTTCTTCTAATGAAAGATTTGAATATCCACCTGAAGCATTTTTATGACCACCACCATTAAAAAACTCTTCAGCAAATTTGTTTGTAGAAAAATTTCCTTTTGATCTGAACGAAATTTTTATTTGTTTATCCTTTTCAATAAAGATTGCAGTAAATCGAATATTTTTTATAGATAGAGGTATGTTTACAAACCCTTCTGTGTCGCCGGATACAAAATTATATTCTTTTAGTTCTTCTTTTGTAATGCTTATTATTGCAGTATAATATTCAGGTATCACTTCCATTTTTTTATGTAAACAATAACCTAAAAGCCTCATTCTATCGAAAGAAAAATTATCATAAACATTCCAGTATATCCGATCTTTATCTATTCCATGTTCTAATAATTTTGAAACCACTGAATATGTGTACGGATTTGACGAATTATAATTAAATGATCCAGTATCGGTCATTATTCCACAATAAATACATTCAGCAATATTTTTATCAATTAAATGTTCATCGCCTAAACTTTCAATAACATGATAAACCATTTCGGCTGTTGAACTATAGGTTATTTCAGAAATGGAAATATCGGCAAAATCTTTTGGATTTGGATGATGATCTATTAGTACCTTTATTGCTTTTGATTCATTTAAATATTTCTCGAGGCCTTCGGTACGCTCAAAATCATTAAAATCCAAAGTAAAAATTAAATCTGCTTCGTGAATTGCATTTAAAACAGTTCCTGAATTTCGTTTATAAACAGTTACATGTTCATTTCCGGGAAGCCATTGTAAAAATTCAGGATAATCATTTGGTGAAACAATAACTGCGTTTTTCCCTTTTTTTATTAAATAATGAAAAAAAGCAAGAACAGATCCTATTGCATCTCCATCGGGATTATAATGAGTTATAATCAATGGTTTTTCTGATAATTCAATTTGTTTTTTAAGTTCTAAAATTTTTGTTTTTTGTATATCTTTCACTTTCAGATTCTTTAATATTTTCAGATGAATCAAAGATAAAATAATCTAATCAGAATTTAACTTAATAGTAAAAATTTTATATCTTCGATTAAATAACAAAAAAAATACAACTATGCCTCTAGGATATACATTTGCAATGATTAAGCCTCAGGCTTGCCGCAAAAACCATGTTGGACCAATTTTGGCTATGATAAACCAAGCAGGGTTCAGAATATCTGCTATACGTTCAACAAAACTAACTCGTGATGAAGCAGAGAAATTTTACGAAATACATCGGGGAAAACCTTTTTATGAAGGCCTTATTGATTTTATGAGTTCTGGGCCAATTATTGCTTTATATCTTGAAAAAGAAAATGCTATTGAAGATTTTCGTAAACTAATTGGGAATACCGACCCTGCAAAAGCAGAAGAAGGCACCATACGTAAATTGTTTGCAGAATCGGTACAACGCAATGCCATTCATGGATCTGATTCGGTTGAGAATGCAGTTCGTGAAGCCGATTTTTTCTTTAATCAGAGAGAAAGATATTAATTTTTTAATATGACAGTTTAAATAACATTTATTATGAACGAAAATAACCAAACACAAAATCCCAATAATTACAAATGGGGCATTTTATATTTTAATAAAAAAGATACTCGACTATTTGCTCCAAAGCTTGAAAGTCAAAGAGGATGGACGATAAATTTTGCAAATCCATTATCGTATATTTTTATTATACTCCTAATTATAATATTAATTTTTAGCTCAATATTATTATAAACCAATTCGTTATGATTTCTGCTTGTGGCTTAGTATGCACCAATTGTCCTTTTTATAATAATCCCTGTAATGGATGTTTTAAAGTAAAAGGCAAAACTTTTTGGGCTATTGATCATTTATCTGAAAAAATATGTCCTTTATTCGACTGCTCAATTAATCAACATAGTTTTTCAAGTTGTGGTGATTGTTCCGAATTACCTTGCAAAAAATTTAATGATTTAAAAGATCCGAGTATTTCAGATGAAGAACATATAGATTCAATTCAAAAACGTGTTGAAATTTTAAAAAAAGTTAAATAGCTACTTTAGAATTATTTCGTCAATTATACTTTCTCCAGCCCTGTCGTTCAGGGCTTTTTTTAATCCTTCACGTAACATAAACAATTCATTTCGAATAACCGACGAATTTAATTTAATAAATAACTTTCTGTCTTTTATATAGATTTCTTTAGTAGAACGAGCAATGGTTTTTCCCACAATATCATCCCAGGATTTAATTAAACTAACTTCTTTAAGCTTATTATCAATATTTAGTGATTTCAGATATTGATCAATTACTTCATCAATTTTTTGGGTGTTTTTTTTTCTCATCGTTGATATCTTATTCTACTTTTTTTATCGATAAATTTCCGTCTGATTCAATTTCAAATAAACTATGTACAATATCAATTTCTTTTAATATGGGTTCTAGTCGTGATTGGTTGGTATCTGTAATAAAAATCTGACCAAAATGATGTTCAGCAACTAACTCAATCATTTTTTTAACCCGCTGCTTATCAAATTTATCAAATATATCATCGAGTAATAATATTGGATTAAACCCGCTAATTTTTTTCATAAAATCAAATTGGGCCAACTTAAGTGCAACTAGATATGTTTTTTGTTGTCCCTGTGAACCAGCTCTTTTCATCGGAAAACCATTTAATGATAGAATTAAATCATCTTTATGAATACCAACAGATGTATGGTTTAATATACGATCCTTATCAATTGCGTTCTTTAATAGCTCTCTGAATTCACCTTCAAACAATTGCGATTCATAAACCAACTCTACTTTTTCCCTACTTTCTGAAATGAAATTATAATATTCTTGAAAAATCGGTATAAGTTCTTCAACAAATTTTACACGTGTTGAATGTATTTTTTCACCTATCGTTATAAGTTGTTCATCCCAAATATCTATAGTTTCTGAATCAAAACTTCGTGATAAATAAAAATCTTTTAAAAGTTTATTTCGTTGAGCTAAAGCTCTGTTGTAACGAATCAGATTTTCAAGATAATCTTTATCATATTGCGATATAACACTATCCATAAATCTACGACGTTCGTCGCTTCCTTCAATAATCAAATTGTTATCTAAGGGCGATATCATAACAATTGGTAATAAACCAATGTGTTCAGAAAGTTTTGAATATTCTTTTTTATTACGTTTAAATTGTTTCTTTTTACTTCTCTTTAATCCGCAATAAATAGCTTCAATTTTTTCATTTCTTTCGTATTCACCCTGAATTACAAAAAATTCTTCTTCATATTTAATATTCTGAACATCTATAGGATTTAAATAGCTCTTGCACATTGATAAGTAATAAATAGCATCTAATAAGTTTGTTTTACCAACACCATTTCTACCAATAAAGCAATTTATTTTGGATGAGAAACTTAACTCAAGCTCGTTATAATTTTTAAAATTTATTAATGTGAGTTTTTTAAGATACATAGGATATATTACTTTTTACAAAGATTTGATTTATTCACTAGAATTAAAAAATATAAGAGCAATAAATATCAATTTTTATAAACAAAATATTTCATAAATAAGTCAAAAGAATTACATTTGCGTTTCAATAATTTTTCAGAAATAATATTATTAAAGAAGACACTACGATGAGTAAAAAGAAAGCAACCGATCAAGATCAGTTAGAAACAGTAGAAAATGCATTAAGTAAAACAGAACATTATATTGAGGAGAATCAAAAAAGTCTTACCATTATTTTGTTGGCAATAATAATTATTGTAGGTGGATATATCGGATATAAAAGATTTGTAGAAGCTCCAAAAGAAAATGAAGCATTACAACAAATGTGGATGGCTGAACAATATTTTGCTCGCGATTCATTTAATCTTGCATTGAATGGCGATGGTAACTATTTAGGATTTCTTGATATTATTGATGAATATAGTATTACAAAATCGGCTAATCTAGCAAATTATTATGGTGGAATATGTTACCTGCATTTAGGTCAGTACGAAAAAGCTATTGAGTACTTAAAAAAATTCGAATCAGATGACAAAATGGTTGCTCCTGTTGCTTTTGGTGCAATTGGTGACGCTTACATGGAACTGAATAACACTTCTGAAGCAGCTACTTTCTATAAAAGAGCAGCTAATGATTATTCTAATAACTTTACCACACCGCTTTATTTAATGAAATTGGGTTTTGTTTATGAACAAACCGGAGATATTGAAGATGCATTAGAAGTATATCAGCAAATTGAAAAGGAATATCCAAGTTCAACTGAAGGAAAACAAATAGAAAAATACATTGCTCGTGTTGAGTTAATGATAAAAAAATAATACAAATCAATATTGTGCTAAAAAAATCCTGATTTATCAGGATTTTTTTATTGATATAAATTAACTTTGATTACATTAAAAACTAAAAAAGATGGCAACAAATTTAAAGAATCTTTCGGATTATGATATTAAATCTGTTCCTTCTGCAAAAGACATGTGTTTTGGTATTGTAGTAGCAGAATGGAATAGCGACATTACAAATGCATTACTTAATGGTGCTTTAGAGACATTAAAGAAAAATGGTGCTTTGGAAGAAAATATACTCGTTAAATATGTTCCGGGTGCTGTTGAACTTACTCTTGGGGCACAATTTATGGCTGAGTATGCCGATTTAGATGCAGTTATTTGTTTAGGTTGTGTAATTCAAGGCGAAACACGACATTTCGATTTTGTATGCCAGAGCGTTACTCATGGAATTACCGAATTAAATTTAAATTACAATATTCCTTTTATTTATGGAATTTTAACTACAGATACCATACAACAAGCTAAAGATCGTTCTGGAGGAATTCACGGAAACAAAGGCGATGAAGCAGCAATTACTGCTATTAAAATGGCCAATTTGCAACTTGAAATGGAAGAGATGGAAGATTAACCATTTCTAAAATGCATAAAAAAGAACTATTCCAAATACTGAGGAAGACTATAAATACAGAGGTTTACAAACCCCTGTATTTTTTTTGTTTAATTTTTACTATAATCTTATTTAATTTGTAAAATTGAATAAAATTTCTTTTTAAATATTATGTCTTTTTATACAATTTATATTTATGTATATTAATATTTTTACTACTAATTCAATTTATAAATAGCTAATAATTATTTTTTTGTTTATCATTTTATTAAAAATGTTAAATAAAAAATGAAATTAGCATAATAATAAAATAATATTAGCGTTTTTATTGTTAAATACCCTATTCTAATTAACCTCAATAAACTAAGCTATGAAATCAAAAAAAACCTTTGTATTCATTTTTATTATTATAGTTCTAATATCATTTGGATTTTTTCCATATTCAGATTTTGAGATTTTTATTACGTTTGAAAAAAGATTAAAATCATACTTTTTAAAAAATACAACCGAAAAAGTGTATTTACATACCGATAAAGATATTTACCAGCTTGGAGATACTCTATGGTTTAAAGCCTATACTACCAAATATAATAACGAACGTTCTACAAATAGTCAAATTCTTACTATTAACCTTTATAATGATAAAAATGAAGAAGTATTTCAAAAATTTTTCAAATATACCTATGGAGTTTGTTCTGGTGATTTTAAAGTACCATTACATTTAAATGATGGAGATTATAGGTTAGTTGCGTATACTAACTATATGAAAAATATTGATAGTACTAACCTATATTCAAAAACCATAAGAATCTTTGAAAATAAGCCAAAATTCAAATTAGTAATAAAACAGTTTACCAATTATTTTAATCCGGGAGATTCAATTGACATTAGCCTTTTAGCCGTTACAAATGATAATCAAACTTTAGATAATATACCAGTAGAAATATCTTTACTAACTGACAATAAAAATTATGAAAAGAAAGAAGTTGTAAGTTCAAAAAAAGGAAATATAAGTATTCGCCTCAAAATACCCGAAAAAGATATTGAAGAACAGTTATTTATTGAAGCAAAAAGTAATTACCAAAATTATAATGTTAGCAATAAAATTAAAGTACCATTAAAAAGTGCTAATTTTTTATTTAGATTTTTTCCAGAAGGTGGAGAATTAATAAATGGTGTAAATAATCATATCGCATTTGAAGTATATGATGATTTTAAAAATCCTGTTGAAATTATTGCTTTATTAAAAGACCAAAATAATTATTTATTAGATACTATTAAAACTGCTTATTCAGGATTAGGGGCTTTTAATTTAATTTCAAAACCAGGTTTTAAATATCATATTGAAATAATAAAACCACATAAGATTTTAAATCTAATAGGAATCCCCGAATTTCAGCAACATGGTATTGCATTAAAAGTTAATTATCAGGAATTGGCAACTATTTCAATAGATTTAAATGCTTCAGATAGTTTAAAAATGCTGGATGTTTTTGGAGTTTTATATTCGGGGAATACTATTTTTTGGTCTCAACCAATTAATCTCAGAAGTCAAAATCAGGTAATAATTCCAATTAATAAAATACCTGAGGGAATAGCTCAATTTACTGTATTCAACGAAAATTATATTCCAATTGCAGAACGCTTAATATACATTCCATCAAATAAAAAAATGAAAATTGAAATTAGTACCAATAAAGAAAAATATCATTTTAAAGATAAAGTAAATATTGAAGTTACTGCAACAGATAATCAGGGAAAGCCTGTATCGGCAAATTTTTCATTAGCTGTAGTTGATGAATCAGCTATTATACCTGATAATTTTAATCATATCGTAATTTACAATCTTCTTGAAGGTGAATTGTCGGAAAATATTTCAGATAATTTTGCTTTAAATACCTATGGGATTAACAAGGATTATGTTGATTTATTGCTATTAACAAAAGGATGGAGAAGATTTAAATGGGATAGAATAATTAAAACAGATTATTTAGAAAATGTTACTGAAGAAAATAAAAAATTTATATCTGGGAATGTTTTAAATTATAGAGGTAAACCCATAAAAAATGCGAATGTACAATTATTTAATCCTTCAAAATTATATATAGAGAATGCTATTACCGATGAATATGGCAAATTTTATTTTTCTGCTAAAAATTATTTGTCAGTAGCCGATACTTCTGAAATTACAATTATTGGAAGTAGAAAAAATGGAGAAAATGATTTAGATATTTTTTTAGATGATAATTATTCAAAAGAGCTAAAAAATTATTTTAGCATTGATCCAGATAAAACTCGGATATCTTATAATTCTGAATATGATTCTATTTTATACTCTCAAAATTATGAAGATTATTATAAAAATTTTGATAATCAAACTATACTAATTGAAGAAATAAGTGTAACAGCAAATAGAATAGTTAAAATTCCTGTAGCAACTAAAAGAAAAGTTTTTCAAGAAATTAGTTTAAAAGGTGAAAATATTGGATTTATAGCTTCAAGTAGTGATGGTCAAGGATCTTTTATAGATGTATTATCGAAAATGACAACAAATTTTAAAACTGTTGATTATAAAATTTTATTCAGGGGTTATAATTCTCTGGGTGGAGATTTTAGTGGGGCTTTAATTGTTGTTGATGGATTACCAATGGGTGAAGATATTCGTATTCTTGACAATTTTAATGTGAATGATATTGAAAGTGTAAATATTGTTAAAAATCCATCTGCTGCATTAAAATATCAAGGAGGGCATTTAGGAGGTTTAATTGAAATTAAAATGAAAGAATCAAAAACTTTTACACCAAAAGAAAAAATTAGTATTTATAAAAATAAACTAAACTTTGCAGGATATAGTATTAGTCGTGAATTCTATTCTCCAATATACAAAACAGATGAGGAAAAGCTTTTATCTTATGATACTCGAAACACATTATATTGGAATCCCAATTTAATAATTAATGAATCAGGAAAAAGTAAAATATCTTTTTATACATCCGATGAAAAAATGAAAGTAAAAATAATTTGCGAAGGAATGAATTTTAATAAATTAGCAGGACACGGTGAAGCTGAATTTATAGTTTATTAAGAAATTAAATTCTTGAAATGAATTTTTCAATACATTTTATTTAAACAAAACAGAAAAAGATTGCTTTTATGCAATCTTTTCTTTTGAGCGGGAGACGGAACTCGAATCCGCG
>MENE01000157.1:16918-23511 GCA_001769005.1 Bacteroidetes bacterium GWA2_31_9b
AATAACATTTATGAGCCGATGGAGGGATTCGAACCCCCGACCAGCTGATTACAAATCAGCTGCTCTGGCCAACTGAGCTACATCGGCATTTCTTGTATGTACATCTTAAAATAGAGTTGCAAAAGTATTAAAATTCTTAAAATATCAAATTTAATTACAACTTATTTTACAAAAAAAAACTCATCTCAAAATACTATTATTGCTAATAAATTTGAAATGAGTTTGTTAAACTTAATTATTAAGGATTTTATTTTTTTGGATTATATCCTCTTTTTTTGGCTGCATCTTCTAATCGCTGTTGCCATTTCGATTTTACTACAACTTTCTTTTTGTTTTCGTGTATTTTTTGCATAATTGCTTCATCATCAACAAATCGTTGAATAATCAATGTTTGTCCTAAAGTAAATACGTTAGCCAGGAAATAATAATATGTTAACCCTGACGAGTAATTATTAAAGAAAAATAACATCATAATAGGCATCATCCAGGTCATCATAAACTTCATACCAGGAATTTGCTGATTGGTATCACCCATTTGACCTGCACTAATTCGTGTAGTAAATATTAATGCGACAGCCATTAAAATGGTAAACAAACTGATATGATCACCATAACCAAGTGGAACAGTAAATGGTAAATCAATTATCGAATCGTAAGCAGAAAGGTCATCAGCCCATAGGAATGATTTTTGACGCAATTCGAACGAAGCAGGAAAAAACCTGAACATTGCAATAATTATTGGAAATTGAATAAGCATAGGAATACATCCACCCATTGGATTTACTCCTGCTTTCTTATACATCGCCATGGTTGCTTGTTGCTTTTTCATGGCATCTTCCTTCTTTGGGAATTTTTTGCCTATTTCATCAACCTCAGGTTTTAAAACCCTCATTTTTGCTGTAGACAAATACGATTTGTACGTTAAAGGGAATAATATAAGCTTAATAAAGATGGTTAATAACAATATGATTAAACCATAATTTGTTATATAATTTCCTAAAAAATCAAATACTGGAATAACAATAAATCGATTTACCCATCTAAAAATTCCCCATCCTAGTGGAACTATTCTTTCAAAATCCATATCATACTCTTTTAAAGTATTATAATGATTTGGTCCAAAATAGAATTTTAATGGGACTGTTGATTTATCAGTACTTTCAAATGGGATCCCAATTGATGAACCAAAATGCTTTAAGTATTTACCAGGCTGATCTTCTGTTTTTAAATTTTTAAACTCAACTACAGCATTTGAAAATGAGCTATTAGCTACAAGAATTGATGAAAAAAATTGTTGTTGATAAGATACCCATTTTAATTTTTCATTTAATACTTCTTTTTTATCATCTTTTCCAGTAGATGACAATAAATTAACTTCATCATTTAAAAATTTATACCCAATAGTTGTATAATTATTCTCGTTTTTTGAACCTTTTTCAAGTTGTGGAGAATACATTGACCATTTCAGATCAATAACACCTTGGTTAGATGCAATTATTTCGTTTATTCCAACAAAATTAATATCAAAACTAATCATGTAACTGTTAGGATAAAGCGTATAAACATATTCTATGTATTTACCTTCACCTGCATACAGTCTCATTTTCACTGATTCTGGATTCGCATCAACTAAATAAAAATCTTTTTCATTTTCTGAATTAAAGAACAGATCATTTGTAATTATGCTCCTGTTTTGTGAAAAGAAATTTAAACCAAAAACTGTAGAATCACCATCAAATAATACAAGTGGTTTTTGAGTATATGTTTTATGATTTTTAAGTTCTACTGAATAAATCCGACCTCCTTTATTTGATACTTTTATTCTTAGAAAATCATTTTCTATAGTAACAAATTTTAGTGTTCCTTCTGCTGCACTTGCAAAACTACCAAACAAATTTTTAAGCTGTTCTTTATTACTGCTATCAGAAATTTGTGTAACCTTAGGCATCAATGCATTTGCTGCTTCAAAAGCTTTTTCTTCTATCATTTGTTGCTGATGCACCATTTCAAGGGAATCTCTTTTTTGTTTTGCTGCCTCAACCTGTTCTTTGGAAGGCTTACTCATTATACTATAAATAACAAGTATTCCTGCAATTAGAATGATTCCAATAATTGAATTTTTATCCATTTTTCTCTCTCTTCTTCTTTATGTTTTATATTATTATTTATTTTGATTGTTTGTTTTATTTACACGAACACATTTCCCTTACAAAATCAACAAACAAAGGATGTGGATGAACAACTGTACTTTTATATTCAGGATGAAATTGTACTCCTATAAACCATCTGTGTTCAGGAATTTCTACAATTTCTACAAGATTTGTATCTGGATTTAAACCTACAGCTTTCAATCCAGCTTTTTCAAATTCATTTAAGTAGCTATTATTAAACTCATAGCGATGTCTATGTCGCTCAATTATATGTTCTTGTTTATATATTCCAAAAACTTTAGTATCGGTTTTCAGATCGCAAGGATAAGCGCCCAAACGCATTGTGCCTCCTTTTTCAGTAACTCCTTTCTGTTCTTCCATTAAATCAATAACAGGATTTGTAGTTGTTCTGCTCATTTCGGTTGAATTTGCATCTGCATATCCTAAAACATTTCGAGCAAATTCAACAACTGCACATTGCATTCCTAAGCAAATACCTAAAAATGGAAGATTATTTTCACGTGCATATTTTACTGCACTTATTTTTCCTTCAATTCCTCTGTTACCAAATCCTGGAGCCACAATAATTCCCTGAACGTTTTTCAACATTTCAGCTACATTATTGTCATCGATAATTTCGGAGTGAAGACTCTTAATGTTCACTTTGCATTGATTAACAGAACCGGCATGAATAAAAGATTCCATTATTGATTTATACGAATCTGGTAATTCGATATATTTACCAACTAATCCAACATTAATTTCTTTCTTAGGATTTTTTAATTTGTCAACAAATTGTTTCCACTCAATTAATTTTGGTTCTTCGTTTTCAGGTAAATTTAATTTTCGAAGAACAATTAAATCAAGCTTTTCTTCTTTCATTAATAGTGGCACTTCGTATATTGTTGAAACATCAATAGATTGAATTACAGCTTCTATTTCAACGTTGCAAAATAATGCAACCTTTTTTCTTAAATCAAGATTTAAAGGATGTTCTGTTCTTAATACAAGTACATCGGGCTGAATACCATTTTCTAAAAGTACCTTTACTGAATGTTGTGTAGGTTTAGTTTTTAATTCACCTGATGCTGCAAGATATGGTACTAATGTTAAATGTATAAACAAACTATTTGTTGGTCCTAGCTCCCATTTAAGCTGACGAACTGACTCAATATATGGCAATGATTCAATATCACCAACAGTACCACCAATTTCAGTAATTACAACATCATAGTTAAATTTTTTACCTAAAAGCTTAATGTTTCGTTTAATTTCATCAGTAATATGTGGAATAACTTGTACTGTTTTTCCCAAATAATCGCCTTTACGCTCTTTATTTATAACTGTTTGATATATTCTACCTGTAGTAACATTATTTGCCTGAGTTGTAGGTAAATTAATAAAACGTTCGTAGTGACCAAGATCCAGGTCGGTTTCGGCGCCATCTTCTGTAACATAACACTCACCGTGTTCATACGGATTTAATGTTCCCGGATCAACATTTATATATGGATCTAGTTTTTGAATGGTAACTGAATAACCACGTGATTGTAATAATTTGGCTAAAGAAGCTGATATAATTCCTTTTCCTAATGATGAAGTAACGCCTCCTGTTACAAAAATATATTTAGTTGTTGACAAAACTTATTATTTTAAAATATTAACTTATAATTTTTACTATTCATTATCTGATTTATCAATTAATCTGATCTTCTCTTCCATTTCCTTAATTTCTTTTTTGGCTTCCTCAACTTTATTTAAATAATCCTTTATCATTTCTTTTGCTTGAGCTGAGTCGGAATTAAAAAAGCCAATATTATTTTCCCAAAGTGTTATATTACTTTCCAGTTTTTTAATTTTAGTAAAAAACTTCTCTCTTTCGTGTCTTATTTTATTTGATGATTTTGGATTATGTTGTAAATTATCTAAATGAGATTTAAATTTAAACAACTTCCTGTCCGAATCATCAATCTTAAGTTTGTCAAATTGTTTATTTATTAGTTCACGAAATTCATTTTGTATTCTTTCTTTCTCTTTAAAAGGAACAAAACCAATTTCTGACCAATCATCCTGAATTTTTTTGAGTGTTTCAAAATCTTGTTTCTGATTATCAGTAAAACTAAAGTTTTTTACTTTTTCAATAATTTCAAGTTTCAGATTTAGATTTTTAACATATTCTTGTTCAATATTTGAATAAAATGATGATTTTTTGTTAAAAAAGTAATCACATGCAGCTCTAAATCTTTTCCAAATTTTATCTGATTGCTTTCTAGGAACTGGACCAATATCTTTCCATTTTTTCTGTAAATCAATTAATTCATTTGTGGTTTTTTTCCAGTCAGTACTTTCTTGCAAAGATTCAGCTTGAACACAAAGCTCTATTTTCTTTTCCAGATTCGTATCCTGTTGCTCTTTGTTCTTAGAATAAAATTCACGTTTCTCGCTAAAAAACTTATCACATGCATTTCTGAAACGTGCATAAATTTTATTATTATCTTTTTTTGGAGCAAAACCTATTGCTCTCCAAGCTTTTTGTAAATCAAGAATTTCTTGTGTTTTTTCAGTCCATTTATTGTGAGAATCAAGTTTTACACTTGCAATCTTTTCTGCTTTTTCACACAATCCAGTTTTCTGATCAAGATTATTTTTCTGATCATCTTTTAGGTTTTTAAAATAATCCTGATGTTTTTTATTTATAATCCTTGTAGCTTCTTTAAATCGTTCCCATATAATTTCACGTTGTTCATTCGGAACAGGACCAATTTCTCTCCATTGATTATGTAATTTCTGAAGTGTTTTAAAAGCTACAACAACAGAATTATGCTCAATTAGTTTTTCTGCCTTTTCACATAACTCTGTTTTAATTTCAATATTTTTTTTAAGATCTAAGTCACGAAGTTCTTTATTGATATTTATGAAATCATAGAACTTTTCTACATGATGATGGTATGTGCTCCATAAATCTTTAAGATGGGTTTGTGGTACTGGACCAATTTCCTTCCATTGTGTTTGCAAATCTCTGAATACCTGAAATGTATCTCCAATGGATTCATTATTATTAATTAATTCTTTCAGTTTTTCAATTACAACATATTTCTTATCAAGATTTGTTTCTTTAACATTCTCAAGCGATCGGTTATATTCTGCCTTTAATTTTCTATATTTTTTAAAAAGTTCTTTCAGTTCAATTTCTAAAGGATCTTCAACAGGAACAAAATCTTCAATATTACTACCATCTTTAATAAAAAGCTTCCTGTTATGCTCATTTATCGCTTTTTGTTTCTTATAAAAACTTGCTTTAATAGCTTCAACTTCTCTCCTAATTTGATTTATAGGTTGTGTTTCGATATATCTACGCAATTCTTCTACCAATTTATCCCGATCCAAAAGATTAAAATCAAAATCAATTTTTTTCTGATCCTCTGAAAGATACAATTTACTTACTTCTTCAATTTCGTCGTTATTACTTTCAACATCATCAAAAAGGTGTTCTTCTTCAGATTGTATAACATCTTCTCTTATATCTGTAATATCTGAATTAACCTTATTCGTTTGTTTTGATTTGGTTTTTGTCTTAGTTTCTGATTTAACTTTTTCAGATTCTTTCAACGAATCGTTAATACTATTATCAATCGATGCGTTTTCGTTTTGCTGTTCATTCTGAACAGAGTCAGAGTTTTGTAAATCTTTAGTTTCCATTGGTAGTTTTTTTTCTTTGTATATTTTGTAAGAAAACCCTTACATAAAATAACAAGCTACGAAAATAATTATTTAACTATTAATACTCAAAGTTTTTTGAATTAAATGTATTAAAGATTACAATTTAGTATTTCATATTGAGAAAAACAAAACTGCCCGATTTTTAAAATCAGGCAGTTACTGTAAAAAAAGAATTTTGAATCCTAAACCTAAAATTTAATCCCTAACGTTAAAATAAAATTATTTTGTTTTGAATCAATATTCGCTAAGTAAGAATTACCAGGAAAAACTCCTAATTTATATTGATTTGTAGTTTGCGAATAGGCAAAATCAATAAATAAATGTTTTTCTCTATAACCTATACCTCCAGCATAAGTTAACATATATGAATCATGATTAACTGAATAATTTGTTTTTTTGTAAGGACTTGTTGAGTATGCAGAACCTCCACGAATATAAAATGATCCACTTCGAATTTCAGCTCCAACACGAATATTATGTGTTAATTGATAATTATTTTGAATAAAAATATTGTCATCTATAACATCTTGACTATTTTCTTCATCTTCTAATTTGATTGTGGAATAATCAACATATTCATAATCAATATCGAATAATGCTATTTTACCTATTTGAAGTCCTAAAGAACCAATAGCTCGAAGTGGAGTTGTTATTGAATACTCGTATGTTTGACTACTCGAAGATAGAGAATAAGAATCTCCATTATCAAAATGCGAAGTCGCC
>MENE01000157.1:23554-30559 GCA_001769005.1 Bacteroidetes bacterium GWA2_31_9b
AAATAAAATTGATCTAAAATCAAATACATCGGTAGTATTAGCATCTTCAAACTCAAAGTGCGATGAATATTCATTATATTTTAATGAAACAATTCCAACACTTAAGCCTACATATAATTTATGAGCATAGTTTGCACCTAATGCAATAGTTACTTCACTTAAAGATCCTTCATTTTTTATTAGTTTTTGTTGATTTAAATTAAAACTATTTGTTGAATCAATATACCATTTTTCATCTGTTACCTGACTCCAGAATTCATTATTATCTGAATCATAATCTAAAAGGTATGTTTCATATATTAAATATTCATACATTCCATTATCTCCAATATATGAATCATCTTCTACATTTATGCTTCCAAAAGCATTCGCATTATCAACAAAATATTCCATTATTGATGAGTTGCTATTTCCCTGAAAAAATATATTTCTGTAAAAATTATTTGTTTTATTATATGTAGCTGCAACATTAAAGTTTATCCATCTTGTATCAGCATTTGTTAAGTCGTAAGAAGCAACAAAACCTAAATTATTCATTGTCATTTTGTACTTATTGTCATTAAGTGTGTTTCCAATATAAGTAGATTCCGTATTATCTAATAACAAGCTTGGTGAAAACACCAGTTCAGAACTTTGAAAAACACCTACTCCTCCAGGATTAATAGAAAGTGAACCTAAATCACCACCAAGAGCACCAAAAGCTCCACCCATACCAACAAAACGGGCAGTTCCCTTGTAGTTATTTTGTGAAAACAATAAGGAGTTATCTGTATAAACACTTTGAGAAAACAATTGAACTGAAAGTATAATAAATACTACTAGTATTAGATTTTTTTTCATGAGATTCGGTTTTTATATAATATTAAAAAAATAGGAATTCATTATGAATAATTTTAAATAATCCAATTAATATTATCTTCTACCTCCACGATTTGTATTAGAAGATCCACTACTGCTACCTGAACTTTTTGAGCTTCCGGAATTTCCTGAGCTACCTGAACTTCTTGAAGAACCAGAGTTTCCGGAACTTGATCGAGTAGGTGTACTTTTTACTGTACTTCCAGAGTTACCTGATGAACGGGTTGGGGAATATGAACTACCTCCTGAACCTGATTTAGTAGTTGACCCCGATGTTCTGCTAACATTTTCAGTTCCTTCTCCAGATGTTTTTGCTGGACGAACATATCGTGAATTATTTGTTCTGTTCGAAGTATTATATGTTGAATTACCTTGTCTACTTGTTCCTGTTGCTGCCTGATTTGTAGAACTACTTTGTCTACTTGTTCTTGTTACAGCTTGATTTGCAGAACTACCTTCAGTTGTAGTTCTTCTTCTTACTGTCTCAGTTTCAGAATTAGTTCTATCGTTAGCAACATTAGAATTAGCAACTCTTGTTGTTCTTTCATTGCTCAAATCAGTATTTCTATCTCTTGTTACATCTGATCTTCTGGATGTTGTTCCTCCTTGTTGATCTAATCCATCTTTTAATGTTCTAGTTCTGCTAATATCTTTACCTATATATGTTTCTGGTAATTGACGACTAGCTCTTTGTGAACGACCAATTCCTGTTGGGTTTGTTGTTGTTAAAGATCTTCTTCTACTTGATGAAGATGATGAACTAACCCAATTATTGTTGTTATCATTGATTATATAATGTGGATAATAATATGGGTGATAATGATTATAATATGGATAGCCATAATTATAATATGGACTGTTGTAATATCCATAGTATCCATAATAATCATTGTAACCATAATAACCGTAATATCTTGAATACCAAGGCGAATAGTAATTATAATATCCAAAACTTGAAGTTATCCATCGTGGTTCAACCCAAACCTGATCTCCAACAATAATTACATTATAAAATGGATCATTTATATAGGCAGAAGCGTACCAAAAGTCACTTGTTGATGTAATGAAATAATTGTTTGTACCATAATAAATGCTCTTTTTTGCTTCCATTCTTTTATCATAGGCATCATTATAATCTTCTACAATTATGTCCTGATAAGGATTTCCACTTTCATCATCATTAATTACAACAGTAGTGTCAATGTTTTCTTTTGATTCATCATTCAATATTGTAGAAATTTTATTATTAATTTCTTCATTTTCTGAATAGGAATCGGTTTTATTGTATTTTTGATTGTATGCAACATCATTACTCGATTTTATTTTATCTTTTGGAGAGTAATATAAATCATCACTTGTTGAAGTGGTTTGTAATGATGAACATGAAACCAGAAACAACGATAAAACAGTAGTTATTTTTATAAATGTTTTCATAATGAACCTCCTGTTTGGTTTTATATAATAAATTAATTTCGTTATTTTGCAGCTCTAAATGTAACTATTTTCAATAATAAAACTAGCAAATACTATACCAAATATGGCTAAGGAATTAACAAAAAGGTCTGATAATTATTCTCAATGGTACAACGATTTAGTAATTAAGGCTGATTTAGCCGAAAACTCTGCTGTAAGAGGATGCATGGTAATTAAGCCATATGGTTATGCAATATGGGAAAAAATTCAATCTACTTTAGATAAGATGTTTAAGGATACAGGGCATTCTAATGCCTATTTTCCCTTATTTATTCCAAAATCATTTTTTTCAAAAGAAGCAAGCCATGTTGATGGATTTGCAAAAGAATGTGCTGTAGTAACTCATTATAGATTAAAACATGATCCTGTAACAAATAAAATTATTGTTGATCCTGATGCAAAATTAGAAGAGGAATTAATAGTAAGGCCTACTTCTGAAACTATAATCTGGAGTACATATAAAAACTGGATTCAATCATATAGAGATTTGCCAATTTTGATTAACCAATGGGCTAATGTTGTACGATGGGAAATGCGTACTCGTTTATTTTTACGAACTGCAGAATTTTTATGGCAAGAAGGTCATACTGCTCACGCAACATATCAGGAAGCTTTAGAAGAAACTGAGCGAATGATGAATGTTTACGCTGATTTTGCTGAAAATTGGTTAGCAGTTCCTGTTATTAAAGGAGTTAAATCGGAAAACGAACGATTTGCAGGAGCTATTGAAACGTATGCAATTGAAGCACTAATGCAAGATGGAAAAGCATTACAAGCAGGAACATCTCACTTTTTAGGACAAAATTTTGCTAAAGCTTTTGATGTTAAATTTACTGATAAGGAAGGAAAATTAGATTATGTATGGGCTACATCATGGGGTGTTTCTACCCGTTTAATGGGAGCTCTGGTAATGGCTCACTCAGATGATAATGGATTAATATTACCTCCAAAACTTGCTCCTATTCATGTAGTAATTGTTCCTATATATAAAAGTAATGATCAACTTGAATTAATATCTGAAAAAGCTTTATCAATTAAAAAACTACTTGAGAAAAAAGGAATTTCTGTTAAGTATGATGATAGAGATACTTATAAACCAGGGTGGAAATTTGCCGAGTATGAGTTAAAAGGAATACCTGTTCGTATTGCAATTGGACCTAGAGATATTGAAAATAATACTATTGAAATTGCTCGTCGCGACACTCTTCAAAAAGAAGTTCATTCAATAGATAATATTGATGAATATATTGAAAAATTATTATCCGATATTCAAACCAATATTTATCAAAAAGCATTAAATTTCAGAAATGAGAATACATTTAGTGTTGAAACTTATGAAGAGTTTAAACAAATATTAGATTCAAAAGGTGGATTTATAAAAGCTCATTGGGACGGTACACCTGAAACCGAAATAAAAATTAAAGAAGAAACTAAAGCAACAATACGATGTATTCCTTTAAATAATATTAAAGAAGAAGGTAAATGCATGATAACTGGAAAACCCTCGAAACAAAGAGTTATATTTGCTAGAGCTTATTAATTAGGCAATTAAAAAATTTACTTATGAATGAAAAAGACACTAAAGAGCAAATACTTACAGCTCTTGAAATGAAATCAATAGTAAAACAAAAAGTGTACGATCAAACATTGGAAACTTTTACATTACTTAAAGAAATTTTAAAAGAAATTGTAAAAGAGTACAACTCACAATTACAAATTAAAGACAGCCGGATTCATTTAGCATACAAAGATCGAGGTCAATTTGAGTGTGAACTTAAAGTTGCCGGTGATCTACTTATTTTTAGTATGCACTCCAATATTTTTGAATTCGACAGAAATCATAATGTTTGGAAATTAAGTTATGTAAGTGAAAATAAAATGTTTAGTTATTGTGGAATTATAAATATTTATAATTTTCTGGCTGATTCATTTAAATACAGCAGAATGGAAGATCTCGGTTATTTAATTACAAGAATATTTATCAATATTGAGAAACATTTCTTTGTTGAAGGGAAAAGACAAAATGAGTATCTATATAATAATTTTGGTAACACTTCTTTAAACAAAGAGATTCTTAAAGAAATTATTATGAATGCAGTACTCTATTCGCTTGATTTTGACTTACTTGTTCCTCCTTAAGATGCTATAAAAATAGCTTCAGTAGCCCAAATGAATGAAAAAATGGAATTCTCTAAGATGCAAACCGGTAAACGACTTGGATTTAAGTTTAATTCCGATGATGTAAGTTAGTATATAAATATTTATTATCAAGCCTGAAGAGTAATTCAGGCTTTTTTTATTCTTTTATGAAAACAATTTGCATCATTTTTTGTTTTAAATCGTCTATTGAATAAAATCATGTTGTTTGAAATCGTACACTATTTGTTTCAATATCGTACAGACAATTATTCAAAATAGTAGTTCGGGAAAATGTAACTCACTATAATTATGCGTTTTACATTGAATGGCATAAAACATGAATATAGGTAAAATAGTACTGATTAAAATTTTAAGGTTATGGTAGTAGATTTAAAAGCAAACGAATTGGTTTTAAAAGCAGGCGACTCCAATTTATGCGCCAACGAAACAACCATTGATGGTAAATTAATATTAACAAATCAACGTGTTTATTTTAAAACAAAAAACGAAAATTTTTCTCATTTTAATATGGAAATATTGCCATCACAAATAAAAGAAATTATCTATTTTAATACTCTAAAAATCTTTCCAAATGGATTAAATATAATCTTAAAAGAAGGAACTGAGCTCAAATTTAAAATTGGAGATCGCAATTCATGGGGACAGGCATTAAATAGAATTTATTAAAATTTGAGTTTCAATTTTAATCTAATAATTAAATTTAGATTCCAGATGAGTCAGTTCTTTGATTCATCTTTTTTTGTGTAAATTGGATTAAAAGATGTACTAATTTTAAACAACTAGTTTTATTAATTGTTACATAATTAATAATTAAAAAACAACAATGAAACCAATTGGAATTTTTTACGGATCTACAACAGGAAAAACTGAAGAAATAGCGAAGAAAATTAAAAATCAATTCTCAGATACCCAAATAGATATTTACAACGTTCGATTTGCAATAGTAAATGACTTAGAAAAATATGATAATATTATTCTAGGTACATCAACCTGGGGTAAAGCTGAACTTCAGGAAGATTTTAAAAAATTTTTACCAATTCTTCAGAAAGCAGATTTACGTGGAAAAAAAATAGCAATTTTTGGCGTTGGAGATTCAGCCAAATATCCTGTTTCATTTGCAGATTCAATAGGAATTATTTTTGATGTATTAGATGGTAAAGGTGCTATATTCGTTGGTGAATTTTCAGTTAAAGGATATCAATTTCAATCGTCATTATCAATTTTTGGAGAAAACTTTGCAGGATTACCCATTGACGAAGACTCAGAATGCGAACTAAATAAAGAAAGAATTGCAATGTGGACTGATTTACTCAAACAATGTTTAAATTAATATCAACGTTCATTACTTTCAAATAAAAAAATCATTTCAATCTTATTATTTTATTAATTTTGATGAATATTTATATTTATCAAAATGAAAACTGCCATTATTTATTCTTCAAAACACGGATGTACTGAGAAATGCTCTCAAACACTTGCTAATGAATTATCAACAAATACATCTGTAATAAACCTTGATATAACAGATAGTATTCAATTCGAAAACTATGATACTATAATATTAGGAGGATCCATTCATGCTGGAATGTTAAATAGGAGCATGAAAAAATTCATAAGTAAGAATCTAAAAGAGATATCTGAAAAAAAAGTTGGATTATTTCTTTGTTGTATGGAAGAAGGAGAAAAAGCCCAGGAACAATTCAATAATGCATTTCCGGAAGAAATTAGAAATATGGCAAAAGTTAAAGGATTATTTGGTGGTGAATTTAATTTTGATAGAATGAACTTTATTGAAAAGGCTATCATTAAAAAAATTGCTAATATTGAAAATAACTTATCTAAAATTAACTATAAAAATATATCACAGTTTGCAAATGAAATTAATCAATAACTAATAGATATTAATTCAATAATTTGCTATAAAAATGTAACTAATTATTACTTTAAATATTCATAAACTAAAAATCACAAGTATGTTACGAAAATTATTTAAAATCTTTTCATTAATCATTGCAACTGTAACAGTTTTCAGTTGTGCAAAACCAAGCCAATACACTATGGAAGAATTAGCTGATATTCAAAAAAAGGTTGATGATTTTGTTGAAGTAGAACTTTCTACAGACATAAGCCATTTAACTGGTAATGACAAATTGATGTTAGGCTACTTATTCGATGCTGCTCAGATTATGGACGATCTTTATTGGAAACAAGCTTATGGAAATAAAGATGAATTACTTAACAGTATAAAAGAACCTGCAGTAAGTGATTTTATAAAAATAAACTACGGAACATGGGAACGACTAAACAATAATAACCCATTTACAAAAGATTCAACATTAAAACCTGCCGGAGCAAATTTCTATCCAACCAACATGGCAAAAGAAGAATTTGAAGCATTTGAATCAACCGATAAAACCAGTTTATATACTGTTGTAAGAAGAGATGAAAAAGGAAAATTAATTACTGTTCCTTATCATATAGAATATAAAACTGAAATCAATAGGGCCGCTGAAC
>MENE01000158.1:0-5542 GCA_001769005.1 Bacteroidetes bacterium GWA2_31_9b
TTAGCATCACATATTCCACTTGAAAAAATCGAAACCATATATCTTGATTATCATTCACGTTCGTCGGTAATGTTAACACGTGTTCTAGCTAAGAAATTCTGGAAGATAAATGTAAAATGGACAGATGCAACAGAAGGTTTTGAAAGTAGGATTAAAGAGAATGAAGCTGCAGTAATTATTGGAGATAAAGCTTTAGTTGCTGAAAAGAACTTTCCTTACGTGTATGATTTAGCTGAAGAGTGGATAAAGCATACTGGTTTGCCATTTGTTTTTGCTGCTTGGGTTACCAATAGAAACCTAGGTGAAACATTTAAAAATGAATTCAATAGTGCATTAAAATATGGAATAACTCATATTGACGATATGGTTAAAAATACTAATTTTTCATATTTACCTTCACATATCAGCGCAAAAGATTATTTAACAAGGAATATAGATTATTTGTTAGATGATAATAAGACAAAAGGATTGAATTTATTTTTAAAGCTTGCTGGTGAAATCAATTAAATATATCGAAAATTGGATCATAATGGAAAAGCAATTTATAGTTAGGGATTACACAAACGATGATTTTGAAAAATTAAACCTGCTATGGAAAGAAACAGGTTTAGGAGGATCTCAACGAGGCGATAATGCTCAAATTATTGATGATAGTTTAAAAATTGGTGGAAAACTTATCTTAATTGAAAATAAAAAAACAGGAGAAATAATTGGTTCATCGTGGATGACTTTTGATGGACGAAGAATTCATTTACATCATATTGGAGTTTTACCAACATATCAAAACAGAGGATTTGGCAAATTACTAACCACAGAATCGTTAAGATTTGCAAAAGAAAAAGGATATCAGATAAAACTTGAAGTTCATCAAGCCAATAAAAAGGCAATTGAAATATATAAAAAGCTAGGATTTACATTTCTAGGCGATTATGATGTATATATTGTTCGTGATTTAGATACAATTCAGTTTTAATTGTTAATTTTTATTAAAACTGGTTTAAAGTTGGCTTAAAATTTTTTACTCAGAATAAAAATTCGTATTTTTATAGAGTGTCTAACTAAAAAATGCGTTACTATGACAATAACATTCAACGAGTTACGTAAGATCAAAGACAATCTTCCTCATGGAGCTATTAAAACAATAGCACAAAAATTAAACATGAACGAAGAAACTGTGAGAAACTATTTTGGGGGAGCAAATTACCGTGATGGACAGAGTATTGGAATTCACTTCACGCAAGGTCCTGATGGAGGGCTAGTTACTTTTGACGATACTACAATTTTGGATATGGCTATTGAAATAACCGAAGTAGAAAAATCAAGAGTTTAAATTTATTCTTTACCCTCAGAAAAGAACAGCAGAAGAGTATTTCTTTTCTGCTGTTTTTATTTTAAACCGAATAAAGATGAATGATTTAATAGAAAAAATTCATAAAGTAGAAAACAAATGGCTTGATAGTTTATACAACAATTGCAAAGATTTGTTTTCAGGGTCAACTGTTCCATCTCATGATCACGATCATCATCTGCGGGTATGGAATTACTGCAAAGAAATAATTACGGAGCTAGCTCCTACTCACCTTATAGAATATGAATTGATTGAATCTTTAATTATTGCATCATTTTTTCACGATACAGGTTTAACCATAACATTAAGTGAAAATCATGGAAAACAAAGTCGTTTGATTTGTGAAAATTATTTTGATCGAAACAATATAGAAAAACCTTTGAGCTTTATTCAGGTTCTTGAAGCAATTGAAAAGCACGACAATAAAAACTACACAAATAAACAAGTCCCTGAATCCATTTTATCGATATTATGTACAGCCGACGATATTGATGCATTTGGACTAATTGGAGTTATTCGATATTCTGAAATTTATATGCTACGTGGTTTAAATATGAATCAACTTTCTGATTCGGTTATTAAAAACCTAGATAAACGTTTTGCACATTTTGAAAGTACTTATAAATTTTTACCCGTATTATTTGAAAAACACTACAAAAAGTATCAGATTGCCAGAAGATTTTTTGAGGCACTTGAGAATGAAATAGCATTAACAAACATAGAAGAATAAAATAAAGTTTTAAAGATATTTCACGATTGGTATTTATAAAAGGAAAGAAGGAATAATGGAATGTTGGAATGTTGAAAAGATTCTAAATTGAAATTATTTAATTAAGAAGTCCATCATCTTCTTATCTTCGATATAAGCAGTAAGTCTATCACCAATTTTAACAGGACCAACACCGGCAGGTGTTCCTGTAAATAGAAGATCGCCAATTTTAATAGTCATAAATTTTGAAACATATGCAATTACCTGATCAACAGGAAAAATCATCTGGCTGGTATTTGATTGCTGAACAATAACACCATTTAATTCTAACCTAAAATTTAAATTGTTGATATCGCCAAAATCATTCAATGGAAAAAACTTACTTATTGGAGCAGCACCATCAAAAGATTTCGACATTTCCCAGGGCAAGCCATTTTCTTTGCACTTTTTTTGCAGATCACGCGCTGTAAAGTCAATACCAATAGCAATTTCATTAAAATAGCGATGAGCAAACTTTGGGGCAATATTTTTGCCTAGTTTATTAAATTTTAAAACAATCTCTACTTCGTAATGGATATCATTCGAAAAATCGGGATAAAAGAAAGGTGAATTATTTTGGATGATTGCTGAATCGGGCATTAAAAAAAATATGGGTTCTTTTGGAACCGGATTATTTAATTCCTTTGCATGATCAATATAATTACGACCTACAGCGATGATTTTCATATTTTAGATAATAGTATTGAGTAGTTAGTATCGAGTATCGAGATAAGAAGTATTTTAAAGTTTTAATATTAATATCTTGATACTCAAATCTAATATCTTGATACTCATAATTACGAATTAAACTTTCTAAGTTTTATTGCTGTTAAAACCTTTTTCGTATAAAGTGGAAAATCGCTATTCATCATCCATCCAAAATACCCTGAATCTTTTTCTAATACAGATTCTACTGTATGACCTTTATATTTACCAAAATTAAATACTTCTTCACCTTTATCGTTATAAACTATTCTACCGGCAAAATCGGCATTGCTATTGTGCGAAGAGAATTTTGATATTGCATCCATATCGTTTTCCAGATCTTTATATCTGTTAACCTGAGCTTTAAGAACCTCGTATGTAGCAAGTGTATCAGCTTCGGCTCCATGAGCATTCGTTAAATCTTTATCGCAATAAAACTTGTATGCAGCAGTTAGAGTTCGTTGCTCCATTTTATGAAAAATAACCTGAACATCGATTAAGCGAAGTTTTTTTAAATCGAAATCGATTCCTACACGTAAAAACTCTTCAGCAAGTAATGGAATATCAAATTTGTTTGAATTATAACCAGCAATATCGCAGCCTTCGATAAAATGAGCAATATTTTTTCCTACTTCGTTAAATGTTGGTTCGTTTTTCACATCTTCGTCGGTAATTCCATGAATATCTGTTGCTTGTTTGGGAATAGGCATTCCCGGATTAACACGCATGGTTTTAATTTCTTCTTTACCGGAAGGAAGAATTTTAAGTAATGATATTTCAACAATTCTGTCGTTTGTTATATCAACTCCTGTAGTTTCGAGATCGAAAAAAACGATTGGTTTCTTTAAATTTAATTCCATTTATATTTATTTTTTTTACAAACTTACTTATTAAAAAAGAAAAAAGAGCTTCGTACGAAACTCTTTTCAAAATTATTTAGAGTGATTATTATACATTAATCATCATAGGCATTATTAACATCAATACATCTTCGTCGATGTTTTCTTTTTCTGCAGGTAATAAAATTCCTGCACGTGATGGATCAGAAAGTTCAACCACAACATCAGTTGAAGATAGGTTTGATAATATCTCGATAAGAAAGTTCGATTTAAAACCAATTTCCATATCATCACCTTCGTACTGGCAGTTTAATCTTTCGTTTGCTGAAATTGAAAAATCGATATCCTGAGCAGAAACATTCAGCTGATTTCCTTTAAGGTCGAGTTTTATTAAATTGCTTGCCTGATTCGAGAATAAAGCAACACGTTTTAAAGCGTTATATAATTCTAAACGATCGATTGTAAGTTTGTTTGGATTATTTGTAGGAATTACTGAATTATAACTTGGGTAATTTCCTTCAACTAATCGTGAAACTAATTTATATTCTGACAAAGTGAAGAAAGCATTTTTATCGTCAAACTCAATCAATACCTGTTTTTGTTCTTTAGGAAGAATTGCTTTTAGTAATGATGCTGGTTTTTTTGGAAGAATAAACGAAGACTCTTGTTCCGCTTTAATATCCAATCGTTTGTAACGAACCAATTTGTGTGCATCAGATGCAACAAATGTCATATTATCGGGATATAACTCAATAAAAATACCATTCATTACAGGTCGTAATTCATCATCAGCAGTAGCAAAAAGAGTTTTTACAATACCACTTAACAATACATCAGCAGGAAGCTGAACCGATGTTTTTTGATCTTTCTTCAAACTTGGTAATTGTGGAAAATCTTCACCATTCTGGCCAACAACGTTGTATTTACCATTTTCGGTAGTAATAACGATTCCAAAAGTATCGGTATTAATATCAAAAGTAAGTGGTTGATCAGGAAACTCTTTTAACGTATCAGTAAGAATTCGAGCTGGAATAGCAATATTTCCACCATCGGTAACATTTTCTAATTGAATAGTTGTTATTAATGTAGTTTCCAAATCCGAAGCAGTAATTTTTAATTCTTTTTCGCTTAGCTGAAAAAGAAAATTATCAAGAATCGGAAGAGTATTTTTATTGCTGATAACACGGCTAATAGCCTGTAAATGATTTAATAATTCTGTGCTGGAAATAACAAATTTCATTTGTATATATTTTAAGTTTTTAAATGATTCAATAATGATAAATTAATTATCAATAATACAAAAAAAATATCAATGAGCCAATAAGCAAATTCAATTTTTGTGCTAGCGAAAATAATCAATTTCTTTTAATATTAAATCAAAATTGTAATAATGAATTTCTAAAATTTCATGATTATCATTTAAAACTGCATAGGCTTTATTGTAATCGAATCCGGCTTTGTTTCCAAATTCATCAACACTATTTTCGGCAGGTTTTCTAAAAAGTTCCAATTCATTTAAATCTCCAGTGTAATCTTCAACAGAAATTATACAAAATGCTATGGATTCATTTATAGAATCTACCTTTTCCTTTGATAAATCAGAAACTATACGTTCAAATTCAATACTATGAAAATAAGTAAAATATTGAGTTAATTTATTCAGGTTAAATTCAGGTTCAGGCTTGCTTTCTTTCGTATTCTGAAGAGTAAATGAGTTATCATTTAAATGACTTAATCTAAATGATTTTATGATATTCTGAGGGTATTCAACAGCAATCGTTTTGATATTTTGAGGCATGTAATTAAAAATTATTTTATCACGCCAAAAATCATCATTCGAAATAAATAATTGAGAAACCAAACCTTCAAACTGTGGAATTTTTACACTGTATGGTTCCAATG
>MENE01000158.1:5557-19903 GCA_001769005.1 Bacteroidetes bacterium GWA2_31_9b
TGATTTTTTTCCACTTTAGAAACAGGTGAAACAATCTCAATTGAATTTAATGCAGATAAAAAATTTGAAATAATCGTTTCATTTACAGAATACAAGCCGTTTATTTTCCATTTTGAATTTTCTCTGTTTAAAATGATTTCTTCATTATCAGATGAAATTTTTATTTCAGAAATTTTCTCAGTTGATTTAATCAAAAATCGTGTGTTTCTATATTTTAAAGTTCCTTTTGAATTTGAAAATAAGTACAAAGCTGCAATAAGAATCAGAAGAATTACAGATATAATTAATAGTTTGTTAGATCTCATACGTTTTAAAATTTGGAAGTAGATTTTCAATAAAAATTAAAAAGTAACAGCAATGCCAACCATCGGTGTTTGCGTTTTTGAATCAATAATTAAATTGAATTTTACAGATGCCTGATCGAAATATTGATTTGCAAGAATTCCCCTGTTATAATCGTTCAAAGATCTGAAAAGATAAGTTCTGGACAATACATGATAGGTGAAATTCCCCGTAATAAAAATTAGAATTGCTGCTGTAAGATAACCACTTTCCTCTTCAAGGTAAATATTTTCATCAATTACGTCATCGCCAGTACTAACTGAAGGAACATAAGCATAGTGGCGGTATGCAAGCAATGGTGCAATTACCCACATTTGGGCTATTCCCGCTAGTCGGGTGTATTTATAAATATTTATATTTTCTGTTGCTATTGAATCGCTTAATAAATAGGGTTTAAGTTTTTGACCAAACATTCCTACATTTTGCCAAGTTTCACCATGATCGGGTGAAAATTTGCGGTTAACAATAAAAAATGGTGTAAGGGTTATCCATTTGGTTTTACTTTTGTACATTAGCGAATCAATCGTTCTTTCGCTAATAGTTATAGGTATTTGAGAATATCCAAAATCGCAAATTGAGCTGATAATTACAATTAAAAAAATTAATATTTTTAACATATTCTAAATAGCCTGTTTAAACGAAAAGCTAAAATAATACAAAGCTTTTAAAACAGAACGATAAAAATCGACTTTTCTTATTCTGAGAGCCTATTATTAAACTTTTTATTCAAAACTGTGTCTTAAAATATTCAACATAACCTATTTTATATGATTCAAATAATTTTATATACAGGTATTATTCTTTTATCATGGTCGTTATTTGGTAATTGCCAACAAAATAAGGCAGATTCAATTTTAATTTCAATTTCAGAAAAAGAAATTATTGAATATGCAACCAAACTTACTTCAGCAGAGTTTGATGGCCGATTATCAGGCTCGCCCGGATATTTAAAATCAGCTCAATGGATTGCTTCAAAATTTGAAGAATGGGGAATAAAACCCATGGGCGATAATGGTTCCTACTTTCAGTATTTCGATAATGCATACACCAAGGTATTCGACAGCGGAAGTGTTTCTTATCAGTTCATAAATGAAAAAGTTAATATAGTTGAAAAAAAATATCACTTTCCTGAAGAATACTTTCCAGGTCAGAATTCAGGTTCAGGCACAATTGATGGTGAATTGGTTTATGTTGGTTTTGGAATTACAGCGCCCGAACTAGGTTATGATGATTATGAAGGAATTGATGTAAAAGGTAAAATTCTGGTTTTTGAATATGGTCTACCTGTAAATGGAGAAAATAAGGATATTGAAAAATGGGTTCCTTACGATTATCATCAATATAAATTTAAAAATGCAATTGCTCATGGTGCAATAGGATGGCTTTATATCAATAAACTTGCAAACCCAAATACTTCATACAATTATGATATTGTTTATGCGCATATTGGAGACGAAGTTGTAAATGATATTTTTAATGCATCAGGTAAAAACTATAAAGAAATAAGAGAAAACATTGTAAACAATTTAAAACCCAATTCATTTGAATTAATAGGGAAGGTTACAATCACAGCCAACACAAAGCATTTCGAAGATTCAAAATCGTGCAATGTAATTGGAATGATTGAAGGAACCGATCCAACTTTAAAAAGTGAAGTAATTATTATTGGAGCACATCATGATGGAGTGGGAAATTTAGGAAAACTTTTACCGAGTGCTTTAGATAATGCTTCAGGTGTTGTTGATATTATGGCTGCAGCACGAATGCTAGCTCAATCTCCTGTAAAACCTAAACGTTCAATTTTGTTTATTATGTTTGGTGGCGAAGAATGCGGTTTGCTGGGTAGTACTTTTTATGTGAATAATCCCAAATTTCCGAAAAAAAAAGTTGTTTGTATGATTAATCTCGATATGGTTGGAAATGGTAAAGGACTGGCATTGTGGGGTGGAGAATCATATCCTGAAATAAGCAAACATTTTACTTATGCAAACACACATTTTATAAGAAGAACCATGCGTACATCAGAAGCCAGACCTGTTAAAACCCGTCCCAGAACCGATGGAGCTGTGTTTACCATGAATGGTTATAAATCGTTTGCAATAGGAACTACTGATGGTGTAAAACCTGTTTATTATCATCATCCTTTAGATAATGTGGATGCACTAACACCTGATATAATGGTTGATGTAGCAAAACTAATATATTTTGGCTTGTTAGGTGTTGCCAATGATGACGAATTATAAAAACATTTTATACTTATTACAAACCACATTTCTATATCCTTCGGACGATAGAAAGTAGTTATTAAAAATGATTTTTATAATCCAAGTAATACCTCATCTGCATTTTTTTCACCTGTAATCATTTTATAAGGTGATTCGAGTAATTCTTTAACCTTAACCAAAAACCCTACAGAATCTTTACCATCAATAGTTCTATGATCGTACGATAAAGCAATGTACATCATTGGGCGGATTTCTATTTTTCCATTTATTGCAACCGGCCTGTCCTGAATGTTATGCATTCCTAAAATACCTGATTGTGGCGGATTTAAAATTGGAGTAGAAAGTAACGAGCCAAAAACTCCACCATTAGTTATAGTAAATGTTCCCCCTGACAAATCATCCAACGAGATTCTGCCTGCCCGGCCTTTATCGGCAAGTTCTTTTATTTTGATTTCAAGTTCGGCAAGACTCATCGATTCCGCATTACAAACAACCGGAACCATTAATCCTTTAGGTGTTTGAACAGCAATGCCAATATCGGCATAATCAGGATATAGAATTTCATCACCTTGAATTTGTGAATTAACTGCAGGGTAAGATTTTAAAGCAATAGTTACGGCTTTGGTGAAGAACGACATAAAACCTAGTTTTATTCCATGTTTTTCGGTAAACTGATTTTGATACTGAGCACGCATTTTCACAATTTCGGTCATATCTACTTCGTTAAAAGTAGTAAGCATGGCGGTTTCGTTTTTTACCGAAACCAGTCGTTCGCTTAGCTTTTTTCGAAGTGGTGATATTTTTTTATGTTCAATCTCTCTTGAAATCTCTGTTTTTTGAATTGAATTTATACCTAAACTTGATTTCTGAGCAAGTATTTGTTCAATTTCATGTTTACCAATTCGTTTTAATCCTTTTATAACATCATCAATATTAAGTTGATTTTCATCCATCAGCTTTTGTGCAACAGGTGAAATTTTCACATTCGTGTATTCCGTTTTATTTGAAATCGGTTCGGGTTTTTGAATAATCGGAATATCTTTTTTTATTTCTTCTTGTTTTGATTCAGTTGCTAACACTTTTGTTGATTCTGATTTTGATGCTTTTGCGTCGGTATCAATTTTGCAAGCCACTGCTCCTACCGTAGTTGTTGAACCAACAGCTATAAGTATTTCTATTTTTCCCGATTCAGATGCAATAAGAGGTAAAGTTGCTTTATCGGATTCGATTTCGGCAATTTCCTGATCTCTTTCGACATATTGTCCATCTTCAACTAGCCAGTTCGACAGAACTACTTCTGTTATTGATTCACCGGGACTAGGGATTTTTATTTCAATCATTTTTTATTAGTATCAGGTATTTAGTATCAAGTATCAAGACTTGTTTCTTGTTTCTCATAGCTCATATCTAGAGATAGGTGTGTTGCTTATTAATTTCTTCCCGTTTACTTCCCACTTCACACTCTAATCCGCAATAGCCATTTTTTAGGTCGCAGGTACATTTTCTGAAAACCTTGTTTATTATTTCTTGTTGTCCTAAAACATGCAGTTTATTTAAACCTACAGCAGGGCTTCCACTTGCTAATCGTGCCAGAAGATTAATATTTATTCCTTCAAATTTATTACACACATAATTCCAAGCACCCATATTTTCAGGTTCTTCCTGAACCCATAACCATCGTGTGGTATTTGAATATTTTGAAATAATCTGCTGAATTTGTTTCTCAGGCCATGGATGTAATTGTTCAACCCGAACAAGAGCAATATCTTTTACATTTAATTCATCTTTTTTCTCTAATAAATCGTAATAAATTTTACCACTGCAAAAAACCACACTACGCACATCATCAACAATCACATTTTCATCATCGATAACTTCTTTAAATGAGCCATTAGCTAAATCATTTAAAGGAGAAATGCATTTAGGATGCCGTAATAAACTTTTTGGAGTAAAAATAATTAATGGAATAGCAAATTCACGATGTACCTGACGTCGCAAAACATGAAAGAAATTGGCTGGAGTAGTTGCATTTACAATTTGCATGTTATTGTTTGCACTCATAGTTAAAAAGCGTTCAATACGGGCACTGGAATGCTCGGGTCCCTGGCCTTCGAAACCATGAGGTAAAAACAAAGTTAAACCATTCATTAAACCCCATTTATCTTCAGCAGAACTTATATACTGGTCAATAATTACCTGAGCCACATTATGAAAATCGCCAAACTGCGCTTCCCATATTGTTAATCCGTGAGGAACAGTAAGAGCAAAGCCATATTCAAAACCCATAACTCCATATTCAGATAAAGGTGAGTTAAATACGTGAAACGGAGCCTGATCTTCGCTGATATGTTTTAAAGGAATATATTTATCTCCAGAATCTTCAATAGTTAAAGTAGCATGGCGATGTGAAAAAGTACCACGCTCCGAATCCTGGCCGCTTAATCGTACAGGATGCCCTTCGGCAACAAGTGTTCCATAAGCAAGCAACTCTGCCATAGCCCAATCGAGCTTCTCATCCTTAATCATCATATTTCGGTCATTCATTAACTTTTCTACCTTACTGAAAAATTTCAATTCTTTTGGCAAATGATTTAGCCTATGTGCAATGCCTTTCAGAACATTTTTATCAATTCCTGTAATTGGTGATTTTTCAAATTCGTCCTTTTTAGGATGATGAAAAGTTTCCCATTCTTTTCCCAGGAATTGCTTAATACTTACTTTTTTATTTTTTTTTGCGATTTCTAATTTTTGTTCAAGTGAATTGTTGAATTCCTTTTCAAGATCTTTGAGTTCGTCTTTAGTATAAATATTATTTTCAATCAGAAAATTACCATAAATATCACGTGGATTTGGGTGTTTGCTTATGATATCATACAACAATGGCTGAGTAAACCGGGGTTCATCACCTTCGTTGTGCCCATATTTGCGGTAGCATAAAATATCAATAAACACATCGGTATGAAAAGTTTGTCGGTATTCCATTGCTAAGTTAATTGTATAAACAAGAGCTTCAACATCATCGCCATTTATATGAAATATGGGTGATTTGGTTACTTTAGCAATATCGGTACAATATGTACTTGATCGTGCTTCGAGATAACTGGTAGTAAATCCAACCTGATTGTTAATTACCAAGTGAACAGTACCTCCGGTTTTATATCCATTGAGCTGCGACATCTGTAATGTTTCATATACAACACCCTGACTGGCAATTGCAGCATCGCCATGAATAAGAATAGGTAATACTTTATTGTAATCATGATTGTATTTTTCCCAGATCATAGCTTTCGCAATGCCCTGGACTATTGGGCCAACAGTTTCGAGATGTGACGGATTTGGAACAAGCTTTATGTTTATTTTTTTTCCACCATCAGTAATAATGGTATTTTCATAACCCATGTGGTATTTAACATCACCAAGAGTAATTTCATCATCGTAATCTTCTCCCAAAAATTCAGAAAAAATATTTTCTGCAGGTTTTTGAATGATATTAGCCAATACATTCAACCTACCACGATGAGCCATGCCAATTACAAAATCTTCGATATTGAGTTTCGATCCTTTTTCAATTACGGTATCCAAAGCAGGAATTAATGACTCAGCTCCTTCGAGTGAAAATCGCTTTTGACCGACAAACTTACGATGAATAAAATTTTCGAACCCAACAGCCTGCTTAAGATGTTGGTAGAAATGTTTTTTTTCAGTATCAGAAAAAGCAGGAGTATTTTTACTGCTTTCCATTTTCTGCTGTAACCAACTTATTATTTCAGGATTACGAATAAACATGTACTCTGCCCCTATTGATTGACAATAGGTAGTCTCAAGATGTGAAACTATATCTTTTAATGTTGCAGATCCAATTCCTATATTTTTTCCTGCCTGAAATGTTTTTTCAAGATCGGATGTTTCTAATCCAAAATTCTCAAAAGCTAAATTTGGAGAATACTTTCTGCGTTCTCTTACAGGGTTTGTTTTAGTAAATAAATGACCGCGTTTTCTATAACCTTCTATCAAATTAATCACTTTAAATTCTTTATCCATCCATTCACTACCCTGAGTTGATGTTGGAAAATATTTTTGAGCAAATTCAAATCCTTCGAAAAACTTTCGCCATTGAATATCAACTGACTCAGGATTAGAAAGATACTGTTCATATATTATCTCTACTGATTCAATATCGGAATTTCCTAAATATGAGAATTTATCCATGATTTTTAGATTGCTTTCAGAATTTTAAAATACCATTTTCTAAGTTTGTTTAACTTTTTAAGATAAATATTTTAAAAGATTTATTGATAATTATCTATAATAATACAGCTATTTTATTCAAAATGCTACAATCTTTTTCAACTTTTTATCTATTCATAGCATTGAACAAAAATTTACAATTAATGTTTACGAATAAGAACTATTAAAATCATAACTTTAAATACTTTTTTGGACTAAAGTCCTTTAAGAATCTAGGTTTTAAAAATAACTTTACAAATTGGACCAAGATCACAATTAAGTGATATTTAGATAATTAGTATAATAAAACTTCAAATATATAGATAATGAAAATAGGAATTATCAGGGAACCGGATTTTGAAAACAGAGTTGCTTTATTGCCCGAAAACATTAAAACACTTATCGATTTAAAAGTTAAGGTTTGTATTGAAAAAAATGCAGGTACTAGAGCTTTTTTTTCAGATCATAATTATTCAGATATAGGTGCAGAAATTGTTTCGAGAGATCAGATTTTTTCAGATTCGAACCTTATAATTTCTATCCATTCATTAACTAATGATGAATATAAAAAATTAAAACCAGGTCAGGCAATTCTTACCGTTTATAGTCCCTTAACCAACTTACAATTGGTAAACACATTTGTTGATTCATCGATTACATCGTTTAGTATGGATATGGTTCCACGAATTACACGGGCACAGTCAATGGATATTTTATCGTCGATGGCAACAGTTGCAGGATATAAAGCAGTACTTGAAGCTGCGAATCACTTATCGGCTTTCTTTCCAATGTTCATGACTGCAGCGGGAACAATAAAACCTGCAAAAATTCTCATACTTGGAGCTGGTGTTGCCGGCTTACAGGCAGTTGCTACATCGCGAAAACTAGGAGCTGTAGTTGAAGTTTTTGATGTTCGTTCTGCAGTTAAAGAAGAAGTAAAAAGTTTAGGTGCTAAATTTATTGAGGTTGAAGGAGCTCGCGACGATTCAAGTGCAGGTGGATATGCCGTTGAGCAAACAGAAGAGTTTAAACAAAAGCAACAACAGCTTATTCAGGATCATGCAAAAAAATCGAATGTGGTTATTACAACGGCTCAAATACCGGGAAAAAAAGCTCCACTTTTAATTACCAAAGATACCGTTGAAAATATGCTTCCCGGATCAGTTATAATTGATTTGGCTGCATCAACCGGTGGTAATTGTGAACTTACAAAAAACAACGAACTACTTATACACAATGGAGTTAAGATTATTGGTAATTCAAATTACCCATCAACAATACCAACAGATGCCAGCAAAATGTATGGGAACAATCTTATAAATTTTCTTAAACTAGTTATTGATACAAATGGGATTTTAAAACTTGATTTTGAAGATGAAATTGTAAGAGGAACGTGCATTACGCATAATAAAACAATTATTAACGAACGGGTCAAATCTATTAAAATCTAATTATTATGGAAGGAATTCTTCAATTTTTATATGTGAATGCTGAGGCAATATTTATAGTAATATTATCAATATTTCTTGGTATAGAAGTTATTTCACATGTTCCGGCAGTTTTACACACACCTTTAATGTCGGGAGCCAACGCAATACATGGAGTGGTTATTATTGGTGCAATTATAGTTTTGGGACATGCCGAAACAACACTCAATATGATTCTGGGATTTTTAGCAGTATTGTTAGGTACGCTAAATGTTGTTGGCGGTTTTGTAGTTACCGACCGAATGTTAGATATGTTTAAAAAGAAAACAAAGAAATAAGCAGAATAATGGATAGATTAATTGAATTTACAAAGCATGTGCATTTCACTTTTGGTGATTCAGTATTAGAAATCATATACCTGATAGCATCAATAATGTTCATTTTAGGACTAAAAAAATTAAGTCACCCCGACACTGCTAAACGAGGTAATTTATGGGCAGCAACCGGTATGATTCTGGCAATTGCAGCTACATTATTGCTTCACAGTCAGGATGGCCATAAAATTGGCAATTTTGGTTTGATTTTTACTGCAATTGGTATTGGAACAATATTGGGTTGGCTAATAGCAAAACGGGTAAAAATGACTAAAATGCCAGAGTTGGTTTCTTTCTTTAATGGTATGGGTGGTGCTGCTGCAGCTTTAATCTCTTTAGTTGAATATCCACATATTAGCAAAGAACTGATTGCTGATCATGGGTTACTTAACTGGAATACACTAGTAATATTATTGGGATTAATCATTGGTAGTATTTCTTTTGCAGGTAGTGTAATTGCTTTTGGAAAGCTTGATGGTAGAATAAAGGATATTCGGTCAAAAATATTACGAGTTATAAATATCATGCTTCTATTGTTTATTGTAGGTTTCGCTCTATTTATTATGACACGCAATCAAGTAAATCCAATTGAACTTACGCCATTTATATATATTCTTCTTGCTGTTTCCTTGGTATATGGAGTTTTGTTTGTTATGCCAATAGGAGGAGCTGATATGCCTGTGGTTATTTCATTACTAAACTCGTTAACCGGTGTTGCTGCTGCAATGGGTGGATTCTTATACGATAATTTGGTTATGCTTACAGGTGGAATTTTGGTTGGTTCTGCAGGAACAATTTTAACAATTCTTATGTGTAATGCAATGAATAGGTCTTTATTTAATGTGCTTATTGGCGCTTTTGGTGGTGGAGGAATGGCTGCTGAAACAGAACAAGGATCAATAAAAGAGGTTTCAATTACAGATGCTGCAATATTATTGGGTTATTCGCGCAAAGTTATGATAGTTCCCGGTTATGGATTAGCTGTTGCTCAAGCTCAGCATCTTGCACACGAGTTGGATATTATTCTTGAAGAAAAAGGAGTTGATATTAAATATGCTATTCATCCAGTAGCAGGCCGAATGCCCGGACATATGAATGTATTATTAGCAGAAGCAGATGTTCCTTACGAAAAATTGCTTGAAAGCGATAAGGCAAATGAAGAAATGGAAAATGTTGATGTGGTTGTGGTTATTGGAGCAAATGATGTCGTAAATCCAGCCGCCGAAGACGATCCATCAAGCCCGATTTTTGGAATGCCTATTGTAAAAACGCTAAAAGCAAAACATGTTATTGTAATGAAACGCGGAATGGGCAAAGGTTATGCTGCTATTGAGAATAGTTTATTTTCGCATGAAAAAACACGAATGCTTTTCGGAAATGCAAAAGAAACATTGCAAAAATTAGTAGCTGAAGTAAAGAATATTTAATAATATTCTTTATTTACAGAGACATTTGGTAATCTATTGCTTCGTTTATAAAATGATTAAAAGGGTATAGCACTTTAAATGTTTCTATTGACTCCTTGATGTATTGTTTTGATAAAACCAGTTCCTCGCTAACACTCCTTAAAACAGTGTAATGTTTGTATTTGAGTAAATCAATATCGCTAAAATCTTTAGGGAATCCTTTTGGTGGTTGTTTTAGTTTATCTTCAACAGATAATTCGCCGAAATATTTTACGAATTTTTTATCATGAATAATCTTTTTAAATACATCAACATTTTCGTAAATCTCAGTACGAACAGCCTTTAATCTATCAGCAGGAGGCATATATATTCCACCTGCAAGAAAACAATTTTCGGGTTCAATGTGAATATAATAACCTGCAAATCCTGCATTTCGTCCACCAGGAACAATAAATCCGCCAAAATTATTTTTATAGGGTAATTTGTTGTTTGAAAAACGGATATCACGGTTGATTCTGAAAATACACTCTTTCGGATTTACATTTTTTATAGATGAATCAAATTGTGAAATTTCCATGATTATCAAAGCAATAAATTGCTCAAATTCTTTTTTTACAATTTGATAGGTTTCATTATTGTTATGAAACCATTCACGATTGTTGTTATCTCTTAAATTATAGAGAAATTGAACTAAATTTTGACTTAACATAAAAGTATAAATTAGATTATAAAGATAATCTAATTTATAAAAAAATAGTATTCGAAAATATATTGCTAATGCACAAAAAAATATAACAGAATTAACCTAATCAGATTCCTCAAGATAAAATATTTCGTTTACTGATTTATTAAAAAATAGAGATAGTTTTAAAGCAAGAACAGTAGATGGAACATATTTATTTAATTCTATTGAATTTATAGCCTGCCTAGTAACACCAATCTGATTAGCCAATTCTTCCTGAGTTATATTTTTAATTGCTCTTTCGACTTTTAAATTATTTTTCATGGTCTAAAGATTTATTAGTCTTGTAAAGAATATAATAGAAACGAATGATAAAGAAAATTAAAATAGTAAACATATTCAGTATCATTACTGTTAAAAATCCAATATTAAAAAAGAATATAATGCAGAATATCAGAATGGCATAATTGATATAAGTAGCCCATACTAACGATTCTAATCTGGTTTTAGCAATAAACTCATCTTCATGTTTTTCTTCTGAAAAAGCAACAAAAATTGCTCCTATTAAAAATAGAATAGCAGCAATTTCATCGGTGATGTTATTCACATCTATACTGAATATTTTAGTATTACTGTCTCCCAATACAAACATCTCTGAATATATTGCAAATACTTTTGAATCAAGAAACTTAAATTCAAAATCAAAAAATAGTACAAAGAATCCAAGAATTGCAGAAGGAATTAATAAAATCCAGCCAATTCGTTTACATCGATTTTGGAAAAGAAATTTTGTTTTCATATATACGTTTTTAGTTAATACTACAAATGTAATGTTTAGATTACATTTATGCAACTATTAATTACATTTTGTAATTTTTTAATTACTATTAATATATAATATACTGTATATCAAATGAATAAAATTCCAATTTGTTTATTTATAAATCATAAAAGCCTTCATCATAAAAAATAAAGAACTTTATAGTAATTTTATTCTTTTAAATTTATCATATGAAAAAGGCAATTCTTGATCGGTTTCTTCGATATGTTCAAATTGATACTCAATCTGATGAAGATTCACAGACTTTTCCCAGTACAAAAAAGCAATTTGATTTAGTATATATTCTCGAAAAAGAATTAAAAGATATTGGTTTAGCCGAAGTTGAAGTTGATACATACGGATATGTAACTGCAACATTGCTTTCGAACACAAATAAGAAAACTCCTGTAATTGGATTTTTAGCACATATGGATACAGCTCCCGATATGAGTGGTGAAAATGTAAAACCACAAGTTTTCGAGAATTATAACGGAAAAAATATTCCCATTAATAAGGATTTAGATCTTTGTTTATCGGTAAAAGATTTTCCGGAATTAAAAAACTATATAGGTCAGACTATTATCACAGCAAGTGGTAAAACTTTGCTTGGAGCTGATGATAAAGCAGGAATTGCAGAAATCATGACAGCGATGGAATACCTGGTTAAACATCCTGAAATAAAACACGGTACTATAAAAGTAGCATTTACTCCAGACGAAGAAGTTGGTAAGGGTGTTGATTATTTTGATGTTAAAAAGTTTGGAGCCGATTATGCCTATACTGTTGATGGAGGTCCAATTGGCGAACTTGAATATGAGAATTTTAATGCAGCATCGGCAACAATAAAAATTCAGGGACGAAATATTCATCCCGGATATGCTAAGGGAAAAATGATTAATGCACTACTTGCAGCTACTGAAATTAATTTTATGTTACCTGTAAACGAGCGCCCTGAATTAACTGAAAATTACGAAGGATTTTTTCATATTACTAAACTTAACGGAACAGTTGAAAATTCTGAATTACACTATATCATTCGCGATCATGACAAGGTAAAGTTTGAAAATAAAAAAATCTTTATTCGTGATATAGTAAATTTAATCAATACCAAATACAACCAACCCATTGCTACACTTGAAATAAAAGATCAGTATTACAATATGCGCGAAAAAATCGAACCGGTTTATCAGATTGTTGAACAGGCAAAACAAGCCATGATTGAAGTTGGCGTAAAACCTGAAATAAAACCCGTTCGTGGAGGCACTGATGGAGCTCGCCTCTCCTATATGGGCCTACCCTGCCCTAATATTTTTACGGGAGGGCATAATTACCATGGGAAATTTGAATATGTAGTCCTAGAATCAATGGAAAAATCTGTTCGGGTGATAATTAAAATTATTGAATTGAGTACAAAATAAAAAAACTGCCTTTTTAAGGCAGTTTTAAAAATTAATTTGATAATCCATTTTAAATAAACATTATTTTGAACCTGTTTGTTGTACTGACTTAGCTTTTAAATTTTTTATACTTTTAAACTCTGTTAAAGAGCTCGAACCTTTTACAGGGCTCCAATATAAATCATATGCTAAATTTGATTCATCAATTAAATAAAAATGTGAATTTTCTATCCACGACACCCAACTGCTCTGGTTTAAATATAAGTAAGCTCTTACCTCCATTCCATAGTATGCATAATAATAACCTGTTGATTTTTTAACCTGATCGTTTTCAATAATTATGTCGTCATAACTTTGTTCAGTAGTACCATAATTTACATAAAAAGGATTAAGATCATCAAATCCATAATTTGTAACATTAAAAAATACAAATTCAGATGTGATTATTAGATTCCAACTACTATATTCAGTCAGGTCTACTGTATTATCCCAGTATATAAGTAATCCAACTTGTGTATTTCCTGCTGTTAGACCAGAGGTTTCGGCATAATAGCTCATTGATGAATTATCGAAATTTAAGAACATTACTGAACCATCAATAGGAATTGTTTTTGTAACACCATTAACAGTAATATCAATTTCTGTCCAGGTTGGATTATTGAATTCTCCAACATTTATATAATTACTTTTTACAGTTTCATCATCACCATCACTATTTCTTGTGTATAAGGTCACATCAAATGTTCCTGATTCATAATAGGTAACTATTGGATTTTCTTCAGTAGAGCTAGAAGGATATCCACCTTCAAAAGTCCATAACCATTTATCGGGACTATTCGAAGAGATGTCGTTAAATTGTATTGTTATGCCACTAATAGATGATAATTGTGAGGCAGAGAAATTTGATTCAGGTGGATCCAATTGTTCACAACTTAAAAAGCTGAAGGAAGAAAGAAAACTCAAACAAAAAATTAAAAAATATTTATTTTTCATAATATTATATTTTGATTATCAGTTATTTATTTCTCAAACAAGTTAAAGAATTTTTTAAATAACATCAACTATTTAATGTATAATTTATGACATTCAAATTAATAATTAATTTAAACATTTCACCAATTATCTGATTTATTGAAAAGTATAGATAAATGTCATAAAATTCTATAAAAAATATGTAAAATTCTATAACAACAATGGTTTTCGAAATATTACATTTGTAGTATGAAAAGAATTTTATCTATATTATTTTCTTTACTTATCATACTTTCAGGGATTCACTTCACAATTGCAACTCATTATTGTGGTGGTGAAGTTGCAGCTGTTAGATTTTCTGTTTCTGGAGAAAAGGCAACATGTGGTATGAAAATTGATAATATTAACTTTCCTTCAAAAACAAGTCAATTTTCTTCAAATTGCTGTGACGATGAAATTTCTATTTATACAGTT
>MENE01000158.1:19957-20258 GCA_001769005.1 Bacteroidetes bacterium GWA2_31_9b
GGACAACGCCCAGGATTCCCGGTATAAACGCTGGGATGGCATCGGAGAAATTTGTAGGCGAAGCGTTATCCGAGCTTCAGGTGCGCCCGGTAGAGCGAAGCGAGGAAGGGCGCTACCAGGAGCAGATGGCGCGCCACCACTATCTTGGCGAGCTACCGAAGATCGGTGAGACGGTGTGGTATGCCGCGACTTGGCGCGAGCAGTGGGTTGCGCAACTGAGCCTCTCGGCGGCGGCGCTGAAATGCGGCGTTCGTGATCGCTGGATAGGCTGGGACTTTCGCTCTCAGTATGGTCGGCTCAA
>MENE01000159.1:0-2121 GCA_001769005.1 Bacteroidetes bacterium GWA2_31_9b
AAATATACATTCGGAAATGAAACAAATACATGGAAATGTTTTGAAAAAGGAATATAGTTTAAGAACAACATTATACCTACAATATGTAACCACCAACATGAGCGATCAATAATTACCAATGTTTCCGAAGGAAGATTTTGAATTAATGGAACAAAAAATGAACTTAAAAAGAAAGAACCTACTTGCTCATAATGTCCAAATTCTCTTGTTTGTAAAATAAAATCAGATGCATTTAAAAAGAAAATGGAAGTCATTAAAACAACTTCAGTTAAAAGAATGATGTTGGCGTCAAGACGAGGCCATGCAGTCATCTCTGATTTCCAAAAACGAGGTAAGCGAATTACATTTCTTCTGAAAAGAAAAACTACACAACCAATAATAACTAATAATGCAAAAAATTCAGTTGCGCTAATAATAACTGTATAAAAATCACCTAAAAACGAAAATACACGATGTGATCCGGTAAATCCGTCAACCATAACTTCTAGCATTTCAATATTAACAAGAATAAATCCTGCATAAACAAAAACGTGAAGAATACCTGCAATAGGTAATCCCATCATTTTCGACTGAAAAATAGCAACTCGTAAAACAAGCCACCATCTTTTCTTTGGATTATCTTTAATATTAATATCTCTACCTAACTTTATATTTCTTGTTATTTTAAGAATATTTCTGGTAAAGAAAGCTACTGCTAAAACTAATAGTAGAGCAAAAACGATAGTACTAATCATTGTTTTTTATATTAAAAAGTATTACTTTTTTGAATTAAGTGCCAAAAATAAAAATTAATAGTTATAAAACACAAATTATCAGAATATAATTATTGGTATTAAATGAACAAAGACAAAAGTTATTAAAATAATCTTTTGTCTTTGAAATATATCTGAATTTAAAAAATTACATTTCTTTAACTGCTTTAATCAGTTCAGGAAGTACTTTAGAAGCATCGCCAACAATACCATAATTTGCTGCTTCGAAAATTGGAGCATCTTTATCGATATTTATTGCAACAATACATTTTGATGAACTGATACCAGCTAAATGCTGAATTGCACCTGAAATACCTGCTGCGATATATAAATTAGGAGCAATAATTTTACCAGTTTGTCCGGTATGCTCTTCGTGTGTTCTCCAACCTTCGTCAGAAACCGGTCGAGAACAAGCTGTAGCTGCACCAAGCAATTGTGCTAATTCTTCAATTGGGCCCCAGTTGTCAGGTGATTTCATACCACGACCACCAGATACAACAATATCAGCATCTGTTAAAATAAGTTTTCCTGTTTGTTTCTGAGAATCAGTTATTGTAGTATTAATATCACCACTTAATACAGGTTCAAAAGTTTCTATTGAAGCAGGTTTTGGATTCTCGGTAAACTCGAATGAATTTTGCGATAATGTTATGATTTTTACATCCGATTTGATAACAACATTTGCAAAAGCTTTACCTGATAATGCTTTTTTGTATACTGTAAATGGATCAATACTAATTGGCAATTTTGAAACTGCAGATCCTAATCCAGCTTTAAGTCTTACTGATAATCGAGGAGCAATAGCTTTACCTGTATTGTTATTTGCTATGATTACTACTTTAGCACCAACTTTTTCAGCTACCTGAGCAATAACAGAAGTATAAGCCTGATTATCCAGATTTTTTAATTTGTCGTTGGTAACAGTAATAATTTTATCTGTTGAGAAATTTGCTAATTTTTTTAATTCATCTTCCTGTACATTCCCTATTGATAGAGCTACAGTTTGGGTGTTTAGCATTTCTGCAATTTTACTTGCATACGAAACCAATTCAAACGATTGTTTTTTGAATTTGCCATCCCAGTTTTCTGTAAATACTAATACTGACATATATTTTATTTATTAAATTCGAAATTGATTAATATTATTAATACTTAAACTAAATTACTTTAGCTTCGTTTTGCAAAAGATGAACTAATTCTTTAACATTCTCAGGAGCAATCATTTTGCAAGGAGGTTTTGGTTTTGGTAATTCAAAACTAACGATCTCAGTTAAAGCATCAATTGCTAGAGGAGCAACAATCGCTAAAGGTTTAGTTTTTGCCATCATAATACCACGCATAGCTGCAATCATAGGTTCTTTTGCAATAC
>MENE01000159.1:2240-14547 GCA_001769005.1 Bacteroidetes bacterium GWA2_31_9b
TTATAATCACTTGATTCAATACCATTAATAATTATATCAAATGGATTTGATTTTACATATTCAGCAATCTGAGCAGCTACAAAATAAGCATCTTTTGGTTCAGCATCAATACGAACAGCATCGTCAGCACCAATTGCAAGAGCTTTTCTAATAGTTGGATCAGAATCAGCTTTTCCAACAGTAATAACAGTTACTTTCTCAATACCATTAGCTGCATTAGATTTCAATTCTAATGCCCTGGTTAATGCAAGTTCATCCCAGGGATTAATTATCCATTGAACACCGGTAGTATCAAAAGCTTTATTATCATTAACAAATTTAGCTTTTGTTGTTGTGTCCGGTACATTGCTTAAGCAAATCAGAATTTTCATTTACTATTTTATTTTAGTTAATAATTAAATCATTTTTCTTTGATTTTTTCGATTCGAATTTTTATCCAATTCTTAATGTGCAAATATTTGTTTTAGTGAACATTAAATTATGTAAAAAAACAAACAGTAAACATATTCGAAAAAACCTTAAATCGTTTTGGTTGGCAAATATAAAAATAAGTGTTAAACAAACCAAATATCTATATTATATCAAGATTAACCAGTCAAAAAAACTATGAATTTCTTATATCTAACTAGCGACTGTGATACAAAATTATATCTAAAATTTTTTTAAAATAATCGCTCAATCTGTTTCAAATAATTAAATTTGTTTATTAAAAATTATAAAAATGTCTACAAAAAATCTGATAAAATCTTTAGGCCCAGGTCTTTTATGGGCTGGTGCAGCTATTGGTGTATCACATCTTGTTCAATCAACACGTGCCGGAGCAATATATGGCTTTCAGTTAGTTGGAATTATTCTTCTTATTAATTTGTTTAAATATCCATTTTTTGAATTCGGTCCGAGATATGCCACATCAACTGGCGAGAGTTTACTTGATGGTTATAAACGGCTTGGGAAATGGGCCCTTATAGTGTATTTGTTTTTAACTATTGCAACCATGTTTACACTACAAGCTGCAATAACTGTTGTTACAGCAGGAATATATTCATTTGTTTTTCATGATATTATGTCAACATTTAACTGGGCTCTTCTAATTTTAGGAATTGGTTCAGCGATTGTTGCTTTTGGGAAGTATTCGGTTTTAGACAAAATCATGAAAGTGATTATTATATTATTAGCAACATCAACAATTGTAGCAGTAATATTTGCTTCAACAAAGGGATTTCATCCAAATCCAGAATTTTCAAAAAACTTTAATTGGGAGTTTACAGATATTGCTTTATTAATTGCTATTGCAGGTTGGATGCCATCAGCCATTGACATTTCGGTATGGCACTCATTCTGGTCAATTGCCAAAAGTAAAGAAGGAAAGCATGTTCCTACAGTCAAAGAATCTCTTTTCGACTTCAACGTAGGATATATTGGAACAGCTGTTCTTTCTATCGGTTTTGTTGCTTTAGGAGCATATGTTATGTATGGAACAGGAGAATCATTCTCAGAAAACGGAACCGAATTCTCAGGTCAGTTGATGCAATTATTTACATCAAACATGGGGGCTTGGGCTTATCCATTAATTGCAATTGCAGCTCTCACAACAATGTCAAGTACAGCTTTAACATGTTTAGATGCATATCCCCGGGTTTTAAAACCTGCAACCGAATTGGTTTTTCCAAAATTAAAAAAGAATGATTCTGAAAAATGGAATTGGCTTTCGTGGTTATGGCTTGGAGTTTTACTAACTGGGACTTTAGTTATTATTGCATTTTTACTCAAAGGGATGAGCTTTTTGGTTGATTTAGCTACAACATTATCATTCTTAACCGCGCCTATTCTGGGTTTTATGAATTATAGAGTAATTACCGGAAAAAATGTACCAAAAGAACATCAACCTAAATTATGGTTAAAGATATTATCGTGGGTAGGATTAGTTCTTTTAAGCGGATTTAGTATCTATTATTTAATCTGGAAACTATTTCTGATTTAACGTTTTATTGTCCTGCAAAGATTTCCATAAAACTTGAATTAGAATTATCTTTTCAAATCTTTATCAACTAACAAAATGTTAGTAACATTTTGTTAGTAACATATTGTTAGTTATATTTGCAATATAAATAACCTAATAGAAATGAAATTAAACAAATTATCAAATCCTTTTCCAACTGTAGGATATTATGGTCATGAATATTTTTGTGATCGCCAAAATGAAACATCTCACTTAATTAGAAATATTGAAAATGGTAACTCAACAACAATTATTTCAATTCGTAGGATTGGTAAAACAGGTCTTATCCATCATGTATTAGGACAATTACCAAAGGGTTGGAAAGGTATATATATTGATATATTATCAACAGAAAATATAAATGAATTTCTGAACAACTTAGCAACATCAATTATTCAAAGTATTCCACAAAAAAGCAGTTTAGGTAAAAAATTCTGGAATTTTATTCAATCCTTAAGACCAGTAATTTCATTCGATTCACTAACTGGAGCACCTCAAGCATCTTTTGATATTTCAATTAAAAAAACAGAGTTAAATATAAAATTCGTATTACAATTTCTTGATAGCCAAGATTTTAAAACTATTATTTCAATCGATGAGTTTCAGCAGATTTTAAACTATCCGGAAAAAAATACTGACGCATGGTTAAGAAGCATAATTCAGCAATTAAAAAATGTTGTTTTTATTTTCTCAGGTAGTCAGCAACATATAATGACAGAAATGTTTACTTCTCCCAATCGACCATTTTATAGAAGTACACAGTTTTTAAAGCTGGAAAAAATTGATATTGATATTTATGCGGATTTTATTGTAAAACAATTTAAAAAGTATAATAAACAAATAGATTTACAGATAGCTCTAGAGGTTATAGAGTGGTGTAATATACACACTTATTATGTCCAGCAATTATTTAACCGTATTTTTTCAGGAACCAACACTAATGTAACCAAAGAAATATGGCATCAACAAGCAAACGAATTGCTTAATGAACAAGAGACAATATTTATTAATTATCGCAACTTACTGACAAACTCCCAATGGAAACTGTTAAAAGCAATCGCAATAGAAAATAGAGTTCTAACACCAACTTCAAAAGATTTTATTTCAAAATATAACTTAGGAAGTTCTGCTGCATTGCTTCGTTCTTTAGACTCTCTGCGTAAATATGAGCTAGTTTATAGCGAATTCGATACAAATGGAAAAATTTATTACAGTGTATATGACGTTTTATTCCAGCAATGGTGTAAAGGAAAAATCTTGCTCAATTAATGAACATGAGTAGTTAGTAGATAGTAATACATAAAAAAAAGGGTAAATCTAAAGATTCACCCTTTTAAATATATAAGAAAATAAATTTTTATGCTTGTGCAGTAGGTCCACCAAAATTCATTGGCATAATTGGCCCATCATCTGTTTTTTTAATTGGACCATGCATACTTTCGAATTTGGAAATATTATCTTTTAAAGCACTCATAAAGCGTTTTGCATGTTCGGGCGTTAAAATAATTCTGGATTTTACTTCCGCTTTTGGAACTCCAGGCATTACTCTAACAAAATCAAGAACAAACTCAGCACTTGAGTGGGTTATAATTGCCAGGTTTGAATAAATACCCTGTGCAATATCTTCTTTTAAATCAATATTTATTTGACCTTTTGGTCTTTTATCGTCTTCCATGATTTTTTATTTTTTTCAAAAATTAATCACGTTTTTTCGAAGATACCAAGTTTTCATACTCTTCCATTGAGCCAACAATAATCTTCTCATATTCACGAAGACCAGTACCAGCAGGAATCTTATGTCCAACAATTACGTTTTCTTTCAATCCTTCTAAGTAATCAATCTTTCCATGAATAGCAGCTTCATTTAACACTTTAGTTGTTTCCTGGAACGAAGCAGCAGACATAAAGCTCTTTGTTTGAAGTGCAGCTCTTGTAATACCTTGTAAAACCTGACTTGAAGTTGCAGGAACAGCGTCACGTGCTTCAACCAATTTAAGGTCTTTACGTTTTAACATTGAGTTTTCGTCTCTTAGTTTACGTGCAGTAACAATTTGACCTGCTTTGAATATCTGAGATTCTCCTGGTTCAATAATAACTTTTTTATCATAAATCCAGTCATTTTCGTCCATAAATTCCCATTTATCAACAACCTGACGCTCAAGGAATTTAGTATCACCTGGATCTTCAATTTCAACTTTACGCATCATCTGGCGAACAATAACTTCAAAGTGTTTGTCGTTAATTTTCACACCTTGCAATCGATATACTTCCTGTACTTCGTCAACGATGTATTCCTGAACTTTTGTAGGACCTTTGATTGCTAAAATATCAGATGGAGTAATAGCACCATCAGATAATGGAATACCTGCTTTAACATAATCGTTTTCCTGAACAAGAATTTGTTTTGAAAGAGGAACTAAATATCTCTTAACTTCACCTGCTTTAGAAGTAACTACAATTTCTCGGTTACCACGTTTAATTTTACCAAAATTAACTTCACCATCAATTTCTGAAACAACAGCAGGGTTAGATGGATTTCTAGCTTCGAATAACTCTGTTACTCGAGGTAAACCGCCAGTGATATCACCAGATTTTCCAACAGCTCTAGGAATCTTAGCAATAATCTCACCAGCTTTTACAACCTGACCATCTTCGATGTTCATGTGTGCTCCAACAGGTAAGTTATAAACTTTAATTTCTTCACCATTTTTACCAACTAATGTTAATCCTGGGTTTTTCTTTTTATCGCGTGATTCAATAATTACTTTTTCACGGAAACCTGTTTGTTCATCAGATTCTTCTTTAAATGTAACCCCTTCAATTACACTATCGAATTGAAGTTTTCCATTACCTTCAGAAACAATTACAGCATTATATGGATCCCACTCACAAATTAATGTATCCTTCTTAACATCGCCTCCGTTTTTAACATAAAGCTTAGAACCATAAGGAATATTATGAGTAGATAAAACTATACCAGTATTTTTGTCAACAATACGCATTTCTGCCAATCGGCCAATAACAATATTAACTTTACCACTATCTTCAACTTTCTCAACAGTACGTAATTCGTCAATTTCAACCAATCCATCGTATTTAGCAATAACTGATGAATCAGCAGCAATATTCGAAGCAGTACCTCCAACGTGGAATGTACGTAATGTTAACTGAGTACCTGGTTCTCCAATTGACTGAGCTGCAATAACACCAACAGCTTCTCCTCTTTGAACCATTTTACCTGTTGACAAGTTACGACCATAACATTTAGCACAAACTCCATTTTTAGATTCACAAGTTAATACGGATCTAATTTCTACTTGTTCAATTGGTGAATTACTTATATGAAGGGCGATTTCTTCAGTAATTTCTTCACCAGATCCAACTAATGATTTACCAGTAAGAGGATGATATACATTATGAACTGTTGTTCTACCAAGTATTCGTTCATACAATGTTTCAACAACTTCTTCATTTTTCTTAATTGCAGTAGCAACAAGACCTCTTAATGTTCCACAATCTTCTTCGTTAATAATAACATCTTGAGAAACATCAACTAATCGTCGTGTAAGATAACCAGCATCAGCAGTTTTTAACGCTGTATCGGCCAAACCTTTACGAGCACCGTGAGTTGATATAAAATATTCAAGTACTGATAAACCTTCTTTAAAGTTTGAAAGAATTGGGTTTTCAATAATTTCTGATCCAGAATTACCTGATTTCTGAGGTTTAGCCATTAATCCTCTCATACCTGAAAGCTGACGAATCTGTTCTTTAGATCCCCTTGCTCCAGAATCTAACATCATATATACAGAGTTAAATCCCTGATTATCAGTAGAAAGTTTTTTCATTAATGTTTGTGTAAGTCTGGCATTAATGTGTGTCCAAATATCGATTATCTGATTATATCTTTCGTTATTTGTAATGAAACCCATGTTATAATTGCTCAGAACTTCTTCAACTTGCTTATAACCATCAGCTACTAACTCGTCTTTTTCTTTAGGAATAATAACATCATCAAGGTTAAATGACAAACCACCTTTAAATGCCATTTTATATCCAAGATCTTTAATATCATCAAGGAATCTGGCAGTTAAATCTGTTCCTGTTTTCTTAAGAACATTACTAATAATTTCTCTTAACGATTTTTTAGTTAAAAGTTCATTAATATAACCAACATTTGGAGGAACGGTTTGATTAAATAAAACTCTGCCCACAGTTGTTTCAATCATTCTGCGAACAGGTTTATCATCAACCATGTCTTCAACCTTAACTTTAATATTTGCATGAAGAGCAACAGCACCTTCATTATAGGCAATAATTACTTCCTGTGGTGAATAGAATGATAATCCTTCACCTTTACATCCCGGACGTAGTTTTGTAATATAATATAAACCAAGAACCATGTCCTGAGAAGGAACAGTGATCGGAGCTCCATTTGCAGGATTTAGAATATTATGAGATGCAAGCATTAACATTTGAGCTTCCAAAACAGCAGCATTACCAAGAGGTAAATGCACAGCCATTTGGTCACCATCAAAGTCGGCGTTGAACGCTGTACAAACCAATGGGTGCAATTGAATAGCTTTTCCTTCGATTAATTTTGGTTGGAAAGCCTGAATACCTAATCTGTGCAAAGTTGGAGCACGGTTAAGCATTACTGGATGTCCTCTTAAAACATTTTCAAGAATATCCCAAACAACAGGGTCTTTTCTATCAACAATTTTCTTAGCTGATTTTACTGTTTTAACAATACCTCTTTCGATAAGTTTTCTTATAATAAAAGGTTTGTATAATTCAGCTGCCATATCTTTTGGTAAACCGCACTCATGTAAACGTAATTCTGGTCCAACAACAATTACCGAACGTGCTGAATAATCGACACGTTTACCAAGTAAGTTTTGACGGAATCGTCCTTGTTTACCTTTTAAGCTATCGCTTAATGATTTAAGAGCTCTGTTTGAATCTGTTTTAACTGCATTTGATTTTCTTGAGTTATCGAATAATGAATCGACAGCTTCCTGAAGCATACGTTTTTCGTTACGTAAAATTACTTCCGGAGCTTTGATTTCGATTAATCGTTTCAAACGGTTATTTCTGATAATAACACGTCTGTATAAATCATTTAAATCTGATGTAGCAAAACGACCACCATCTAGAGGAACTAAAGGTCGTAATTCGGGTGGAATTACTGGAACTACTTTAACAACCATCCATTCAGGACGATTGATTCCTTTTGATGCACGGAAAGCTTCAACAACATTTAAACGTTTTAAAGCTTCGTTTTTACGTTGCTGTGATGTTTCTGTATTTGCTTTGTGTCGTAATGAATATGATAATTCGTCCAAATCAAGACGTCCAAGGAGTTTATAAAGAGCCTCAGCTCCCATATCTGCCATGAATTTGTTTGGATCGGTATCATCTAAATATTGGTTTTCTTTTGGTAAAGTTTCCAAAATATCAAGATATTCCTCTTCTGTAAGGAAATCAAGATAATTAATTCCATCGGAAGCTTTAATACCTGGATTAATAACTACGTAACGTTCGTAATATATAATTGAATCCAATTTCTTTGTTGGCAAACCTAACAAATAACCAATCTTGTTTGGAAGTGATTTAAAGTACCAAATGTGAGCCACAGGCACCACAAGAGAAATATGTCCCATTCTTTCACGACGAACCTTTTTCTCAGTAACTTCAACACCACAACGATCGCAAACAATACCTTTGTATCTGATTCGTTTGTATTTTCCGCAATGACATTCGTAGTCTTTTACCGGACCAAAAATTCGTTCGCAGAATAATCCATCACGTTCAGGTTTGTAGGTTCTGTAATTTATTGTCTCTGGTTTTAAAACTTCTCCGCTTGAACGTTCGAGAACTTCTTCGGGAGATGCTAAACCAATAGAGATTTTTGTAAAATTAGTCTTTACCTTATTATCTCTTCTGAATGACATATAATGAGTATTAAATGTAATAATTAAAAAAAAGTAAAAGAATGCCGGACTTATCCAGCATTCAGCTTTATAGAAATTTAGTCGAGATTAACGCTTAATCCTAACCCCCTTAATTCGTGTAATAATACATTCAACGATTCAGGGATTCCAGGTTGTGGCATAGGCTCTCCTTTAACTATGGCTTCATAAGCACGAGCTCTTCCGTTCACGTCATCAGATTTCACAGTAAGTATTTCCTGTAAAATATTTGATGCTCCGAAAGCTTCAAGTGCCCATACCTCCATCTCACCAAAACGCTGACCTCCAAATTGAGCTTTACCTCCAAGTGGTTGTTGAGTAATTAATGAGTATGGTCCAATAGAACGAGCATGCATCTTATCTTCAACCATGTGGCCTAATTTTAACATATAAATTAATCCAACAGTTGCCGATTGATCAAATTTTTCTCCTGTTCCACCATCGTATAGTTGAGTTTTTCCAAATGCAGGTAAACCAGCTTTTGTAGTATATTCAGTAATCTGATCAAGAGTTGCACCATCAAAAATTGGTGTTGCAAATTTAACTCCTAATTTTTTTCCTGCCCATGCTAAAACAGATTCATAAATCTGACCAAGGTTCATACGAGAAGGCACACCAAGTGGATTTAAAACTATATCAACAGGAGTACCATCTTCTAAGAAAGGCATATCTTCAACACGTACAATTCGGGCTACAATTCCTTTATTTCCATGTCTACCTGCCATTTTATCTCCTACAGTTACTTTTCTCTTTTTAGCAATATATACTTTTGCCATTTGGATAATACCTGTTGGAAGCTCATCTCCTATCGTAATATTGTATTTTTTACGTTTAATTTGAGCATCAAGAGTTTTATACTTAATTATATAATTATGTATCAAACTTCTGATAATGTCATTCTTATCTTTGTCTGTTGTCCATTTATAAGGATTCACATTCATAAAATCAATCTCTTGAATAATTTTAGTTGTGAATTTTATTCCTTTTGCTACCACATCGGCATTGTAATAATCTTTTACACCTTGAGATGTTTTTCCATTTACAAGAATAAATAACTTATCAACCAGTTTATTAGTTAATTGTTCAACTTTAAGATCAAATTCTTTTTCTACTGCATCAAGTTCTCCTTTATCAGAATTTTTAGATTTTTTATCTTTTATTGCTCTTGAAAATAATTTTTTATCGATAACAACACCAGTTAATGATGGAGAAGCTTTTAATGATGCATCTTTAACATCACCAGCTTTATCACCAAAAATAGCACGTAAAAGTTTTTCTTCTGGTGATGGGTCAGATTCTCCTTTTGGAGTAATCTTACCAATAAGAATATCACCTGGTTTTACGTGTGCTCCGATTCGAATTAAACCATTCTCATCAAGATCTTTAGTTGCTTCTTCACTAACATTAGGAATATCAGCAGTTAATTCTTCAAGACCTCTTTTGGTATCACGAACTTCAAGAACATATTCATCAATGTGAATTGATGTGAAAACATCATTTTTAACAACATTTTCAGAAATTACAATAGCATCCTCAAAGTTATACCCTTTCCAAGGCATAAATGCAACTTTAAGATTTCGTCCTAAAGCTAACTCGCCATTATCTGTACCATATCCATCGGTCATTACCTGACCTTTAATAACTTTTTGTCCTTTACGAACAATAGGTTTTAAATTAATACACGTATTTTGGTTTGTTTTTGAGAATTTAAGTAATTTATATCGAACTGTATCATCATCGAAACTAACAAAACGTTCTTCTTCAGTTCTTTCGTAACGAATAATAATTTCTTCAGCATCAACATATTCAACAACACCAGTTCCTTCAGCTACAATTTGTACACGAGCATCACTAACTACGTATTCTTCCAAGCCAGTACCAACAATTGGTGCCTCAGGCACTAATAAAGGAACAGCTTGACGCATCATGTTTGAGCCCATAAGTGCACGGTTTGCATCATCATGCTCTAAAAATGGAATAAGCGATGCTGCAATTGATGCAATTTGGTTTGGAGCAACATCCATTAACTTAACATCTTCTGGAAGTGCAAGTGGATAATCTGCCTCAAATCGTGATTTTATTCTTGGATCCTGGAATTTACCATTATTATCAATATGTGCATTTGCCTGTGCAATTGTTACACCTTCTTCTTCTTCAGCACTTAAGAAAATAATGCCTTCGTTACTTAAATCTACTTTACCTTCAGTAACTTTTCTGTAAGGAGTTTCAATAAATCCTAGTTCATTGATTTTAGCGTAAACGCATAAAGATGAAATAAGACCAATATTTGGGCCTTCTGGTGTTTCAATTGGACATAATCTTCCGTAGTGAGTATAGTGAACGTCACGTACTTCGAAACCAGCTCTTTCTCTGGATAACCCACCAGGACCTAATGCTGACATACGACGTTTATGTGTCATTTCACCAAGAGGATTGGTTTGATCCATAAATTGAGACAACTGGTTTGTTCCAAAGAATGAATTAATTACAGAAGATAATGTTTTTGAGTTAATTAAATCAATAGGAGTAAATACTTCGTTATCTCGAACATTCATTCTTTCACGAATTGTACGAGCCATACGGGCTAAACCAACTCCAAACTGATTTGATAATTGTTCACCAACTGTACGAACCCTACGATTACTTAAGTGGTCAATATCATCAACATCTGTTTTTGAATTAATTAATTCAATAAGGTATTTTATGATTTGAATAATATCTTCATTGGTAAGAATCTTAGTTTCCAATGGAGTTTGTGTTTTGAGTTTTTTGTTCAACCTAAAACGTCCAACATCACCAAGATCATATCTTTTATCAGAGAAGAAAAGTTTATCAATTACATCACGAGCAGTAGCCTCATCTGGTGGTTCAGAATTTCGAAGTTGTCTGTAAATATGCAAAACAGCTTCTTTTTCTGAATTACAAGGGTCTTTTTGTAATGTATTATAAATGATTGCAAAATCAGTTATACTTTGATCTTCTTTATGAACTAAAATAGTTTTAGTACCAGAATCGACAATCTGATCAACATGATCATTTTCAATAACTGTTTCTCTGTCAATAATAACTTCGTTACGTTCAATAGTAACAACCTCGCCGGTATCCTCATCAACAAAATCTTCAACCCAAGATTTTAATACTCTTGCAGCAAGTTTTCTTCCTACATATTTCTTTAATCCTGATTTTGAAACTTTTACTTCATCAGCAAGGTTAAAAATTTCTAAAATTTCTTTATCACTCTCGTAACCAATAGCTCTTAAAAGAGTGGTTACAGGCAATTTCTTTTTACGATCGATATATGCATACATCACATTATTGATGTCAGTAGCAAATTCGATCCATGATCCACGGAATGGAATAATACGTGCAGAGTAAAGTTTTGTACCATTAGCATGTAAGCTTTGGCCAAAAAATACACCGGGTGAACGATGTAACTGTGAAACAATAACACGTTCAGCACCATTAATAACAAAAGTACCTCTTTCCGTCATATAAGGAACGGTTCCAAGATATACATCCTGAATAACTGTATCGAAATCCTCATGTTCAGGATCTGTACAATACAATTTAAGTTTCGCTTTAAGAGGAACACTAAAAGTTAATCCACGTTCAATACATTCTTCAATAGAATATCTTGGAGGATCTATATAATAATCTAAAAATTCAAGAACAAAATTATTCCTGGTATCAGTAATAGGAAAATTATCGCTAAAGACCTGAAAGAGTCCTTCTTTTTTCCTATCTTCAGGAGTAGAATTAAGCTGAAAAAATTCCTTGAAAGATTTTAATTGAACCTCAAGAAAATCTGGATATTCCAGCTGATTTTTAGTTGACGCGAAACTAATTCGTTTATTGGTAATTTTTGAAGACATTTACGTAATGAATTAATTGAACTCAAACAAAAAAAATAATAAAAAGGCTTAGAATCCTACAAAAAGGACTCTAAACCCTGAAAGTTAGTATGTTAGGTTTACCCTATTTAAGTTCAACTTCTGCTCCTGCTTCTTCTAATTGTTGTTTAAGTGATTCAGCTTCTTGTTTAGAGATACCTTCTTTAACAGCTTTAGGAGCTGCATCAACTAATTCTTTAGCTTCTTTAAGACCTAAACCAGTTAAATCTTTAACTAATTTAACAATTTGTAATTTAGCACCTCCTGGAGCTTTTAATATCACATCAAATTGTGTTTTTTCAGCAACTACTGCATCACCTGCTGCAGGACCTGCTACAGCAACTGCTGCTGCTGCTGGTTCAATTCCATATTCGTCTTTTAATATGTTTGCTAATTCATTTACTTCTTTTACAGTTAAGTTAACCAACTGTTCTGCAAACGCTTTT
>MENE01000160.1:0-12411 GCA_001769005.1 Bacteroidetes bacterium GWA2_31_9b
CTACTCCACGATTTAAATAAACTTCGATCAACTTATTTAAAAAATCAATCGATTTAGTAACATTTTGTCCTTCATAAGCAATTTTTACTACAGAAGAGTATTTTACTCCTTCAATTTGTTTTCTCTGAAATTCGTTTGTCAATGATTCTAAAGTTCTGAATCTGAACACATAAATTTTTTCATTTTCAATTGCTGATAACTCCTGAATTCTAAAACTAAAATGCTCGTTTGTATAAAAACCAGCACTAAGTATAGTATCATTTATTTCAATATCTAAAAACACATTAACAATTTTGTCCTTATTATATATGTATGCTAATCCATCGGTTTTGGGTGTCCAAATATGAAATTTTCCGCTTTTTAGTTTTTGCAGATAAATATTTGCTTCTGCCAGTTGTATATGTGTTGAATCGAATTCAATAATAAATGGTGATTGATTGTAAATTTCATTTATTCTATAGCTTTCTTTTTCAAAGTAAGAAACCGTAAAATTTAATTCTTTAATTGTTCGCTCAGTAAGTAAATATGAACTAAGAATTTCAATTTCATTTTTTAATTTATATTCAGCCATTGAATTAAACGGAGATGCTGCGCTTTGAATAATCGCATCAGGATCCATTAACGTTTGTTCATCTTTAATTAATAGGGTTGTTCCTGTTAAATAAACTGGAGGGGTAATTTTAATAACAAAATATGATATTAATAATCCGATTAAAAGTGTAATTGGGAAAATAAACCAGAATCTTAAAAGCTTAAACAAATAGGCTTTAAAGTCAATAGTTTCTTCCTCAATGCTTTGAAATTGACTATTATCTATCATTTTAAAAACAATTTACCTGTAAATTATCGGAACAAAGCAATTACAATAGCTGCAGTTGATATTGTTGATAAGAAAATGGTATATGGAAAATTGTCAAAAGCAAATGATTTGCTTTTTAAAGGTTCAATATAAACAACATCATTAGGCATTAAATAAAACTGGTCTGATTGCAAAACACCATTATCGGTTAAATCGATATAATACAATTCCGAACCGGTTATGGTCTGACGAACAAGTTTCACTTTTTTAAGGTTTCCAAAGTTTTTAGAACCTCCTGCCTGAGCAACAGCCTGTAAAATATTAATTTGTTTATTATCAATAATAAATGTTCATTGATTGTAAATTTCATTTATTCTATAGCTTTCTTTTTCAAAGTAAGAAACCGTAAAATTTAATTCTTTAATTGTTCGCTCAGTAAGTAAATATGAACTAAGAATTTCAATTTCATTTTTTAATTTATATTCAGCCATTGAATTAAACGGAGATGCTGCGCTTTGAATAATCGCATCAGGATCCATTAACGTTTGTTCATCTTTAATTAATAGGGTTGTTCCTGTTAAATAAACTGGAGGGGTAATTTTAATAACAAAATATGATATTAATAATCCGATTAAAAGTGTAATTGGGAAAATAAACCAGAATCTTAAAAGCTTAAACAAATAGGCTTTAAAGTCAATAGTTTCTTCCTCAATGCTTTGAAATTGACTATTATCTATCATTTTAAAAACAATTTACCTGTAAATTATCGGAACAAAGCAATTACAATAGCTGCAGTTGATATTGTTGATAAGAAAATGGTATATGGAAAATTGTCAAAAGCAAATGATTTGCTTTTTAAAGGTTCAATATAAACAACATCATTAGGCATTAAATAAAACTGGTCTGATTGCAAAACACCATTATCGGTTAAATCGATATAATACAATTCCGAACCGGTTATGGTCTGACGAACAAGTTTCACTTTTTTAAGGTTTCCAAAGTTTTTAGAACCTCCTGCCTGAGCAACAGCCTGTAAAATATTAATTTGTTTATTATCAATAATAAATGTTCCCGGATCTTCAACTTCGCCTAAAACAGAAACTCTATAATTCACCAACTGAACAACAACCGTTGCTTCTTTAAAATAATCATTTATAGTTTTTTGGAGTAAGTCATTCACCTCGTTAATTGTTAGGCCTTTAACATACACCTTATTAATAAATGAAAAATTAATATATCCATCTTCCTCAACTCTGTAGCTATTTAAATTTTGATAAGTAGAAGTCATCGGACTTGGAAAATCGGTTTGAAATAATCGGCTTGTTTTGGGATCAACACTATGAACGCTTATATAAAGCTGATCGCCAGGTTGTAAGTGATACGATGTAATTCTATTGTTAACAAATCCTGTTGATACATCTTTTACAGATTTTTCCTGCAACAATTGCACTCTCTTCTGTGATACGCATGATGAAAATAGAAAAACTATTATTATCATTTTTACAACAATTCTAAAAGTATAAGTTCCTTTTGTTTTCATGATATATTGTTTTTACGGTTTTACTTTTTTGATAATTTTATTGCTTCGTTTATTTGTAATTTTTGTCCGTTCATATAAGCTACAACAAAAGCTCCATCGACACCTGAAATATTTTTTAGATTAACAGCTTTTTGATATAATTTAAAATCACCTATAGAATATTTAAACCAGCCATTTTCTTCAATTAAGTAAACATTTGGTTCTATACAACAAATTTTCTTAAGCGTATTTTTCGATATTTCTTCCGAACTTGCTACTATCTGGACTTTAAAAACCAGGTCTGTATTTGAAGTAATCCATTCTTTTTGAATTATTGGGTCATAACAAATCATCGCTTTTTTGGCTTCTAAAACATTTATTTTTTTGTCATTTTTAAAAGCAATTACAAATGCACCTTTAACATTACATTTTTTTCTAAATTCGTTGGCTTCACTAAAACTGCTAAATTCTCCAACAGAATATTTATACCAACCATCTTCTTCATATTTGTTGATTTTCTCAAAACCTGAATAAAGTTCGTGTAATTTTTCAGACGATAACTGGCTTTTATCAGCTGCGATCTGAACTTTAAATACTATATTTCCATTTGTTCTTGTTTCTGATAAAATTCCCTTTCTTGCACTAATCAAAGAAACTTTTACACCATCTTTATATGCAACAACAAATGATCCTGCAACTTGTGTTGATTTATTTAATTCTGCTGCTTGCTCGTATGTATTTAGTTTCCCGATTGAATATTTATACCAGCCATCAACTTCATTCATATCAATAGTTTCATTCCCTTTATAAATTTCAGCAAGTTCGTTTTCAGTTAATTTTACTTTAGCAGCAGCAATTTGCACCTTAAATATTAATCCTTCGGTAACAATAGATATTGAGGCTATTTTATTCGATTTTTCTTTTTGCGCTTTTCCTAAATCGGCTAAATCAACTTTAGCTCCGTCTTTATATGCTACAACAAAAGCATTATCAACTTTTAGAGATAGTCTGAAAAGATTGGCTTCCTGGTATGTTTTAAAATCCTCGATTGTATATTTATACCAGCCATCATCGTTTACCATTTCTATAGTTTTATTTCCCGCATAAATTTTTTGCAAAGTATGTTGTGGTAAAGGTTTCTTATCAGCAGCTATTTCAATTTTAAATAATACATCTCTGTAAACATTAGAATTTGATTCTCCAACATCCTCTTTAATAATTTCAGCAGTAATATCTCTTAAATCATTTTCGTCAGTTAATGAATCTTTCTTTATTTCTTTATATTCATCAGTAAAATCACCTCCAATATCAGAATATAAATAATTATCCCATATTTTTCTGATTGATGATGAAGAGAGAGAATCAGAATAAAGGATATTATAATATGAATTTATTGTTAAAAAAGAATCTTTTTGATTTATGTATTTTAAAAATGCTTGAAGTAACTCCTCATTTATTTTTATGTTTTGCTCATTTACAATAGTATCCGTAATCGAATATTCCTTTTTTTCGATTTGTTGATTTCCCGAAAAGATCTCTTTAAGTTGTCTGAGATTTTCAATTCCGGATCGTTCAAATTCTTGAGCATCGGAAAGTTTTGAATATCTCATATTCAAATCATTGTCGTCAAGCTTATATGCTTCATTTCTCAATTTCTCAGCCTTATAAAAAGATTCTCCGGATTGTTCTTCCTTAAGTTTCAATTCAATAGGAATTTCGGTATTTAAGGAATATTTTTCTTTAAGGTTCGTAATATTTTTTATGAGAACATTGTATTCAATAAAATTTGCTTCTTTTTGAAGTTCTAAGGCATTTATCTGATAATCCAATGCTTTGTTTTTAAGTTTTTCTATTTTTTCAGTATTTTGGGAATCTGAATCATCAAATGCAGCAATTTCAGAATACAAAGAGTTTGCTTTATCTATAAGTTTTTGTGCTTCCTGATTTAGAGCTTGTGCTTTTTCTAATTTTTTTTGATCATCATTATTAAATGGAGTGTTTGAGTATGTAAATCCCATCAACAAAAATATTGATAAAATGATCAATGGAATTATGTATGTTTTTTGTAATTGAATCATAACCAAAGTCAAAACTAATTTTAAACTAGAATTGTATTTAAAATTTATTCAAATAAACTAATACTTACAATCAAAAAATGAATAAGATGCAAGATACAAAATTTAGACGTCAATATAAAAAAGGTGATTCATATCATCATTTAAACTAACCTTAATGAGTCAATAATATTTAGCGTTGCACCTTTATTTTGATTAACATATAAAGCAGAACTATTTCCTTTTTCTTCAATTTGTTTAGGCGAATTTAAAAAAATATCTATCGTTGATTTAAAATCAGTAAAGTTATTTATTGTAATTGCTGCACCAATATTTACTAAATCAACAGCTTCTTTAAATTTTTTATAGTTTGGTCCGAAAACAACAAGTAAACCAAAAGTTGCAGCTTCAAGTATATTATGTATCCCCTTTCCAAATCCACCTCCAATATATGCAATATTGCCATATTTATAAAGAGATGATAATAATCCGATAGAATCAATAATAAGCACATCGGACAATTCAATATTTGAATCGTTTGCCTGTGAATATTTCAAAATTATTTTATTTGGATTTATTGATTTTACAATTCTATTAATATTTTCATTTGTAACCTCGTGAGGTGCTATAATGAGTTTAAACTTTATGTCTGTTTCATTAAAATATTTTACAACAAGTTCTTCGTCGGGTTGCCACGAACTACCAAGAATTAAAACAGGTATATTTTGTTTAAATTTTTCGATCAAAGGCAGGTTTTTCGATTGTTTAGCTATTGAATAAACCCTATCGAATCGAGTATCTCCGGTTATTGTTATGTTTGTAAACCCAATTGACCTTAATAAATTTTCAGAAACTTTATTCTGAATAAAGAAATGGCTAAAGTTTTTTAAAAGTAAGCGAAACGATTTCCCATACCATTTAAAAAATATTTGTTTTTCACGAAATATACCTGAAACTAAGTACAATGGGATTTTACGTTTTCCGATTTCACGAATAAAGTAATACCAGAATTCATATTTTATAAAAAATACAATATCGGGTTTAGTTAAAACAAGAAACTTTTTAGCATTCGCAGGAGTATCTAGTGGCAGATAAAAAATATAATCTGCTTTTTCGTAATTTTTTCTTATTTCGAAACCTGAAGGAGAGTAAAATGTAAGTAGTATTTTATAGTCGGGATATTTTTCGCGAAAAGATTCAATAAGCGGTCTGCCTTGTTCAAATTCACCCAATGAAGCACAATGAAACCACGCTTTTTTTTCTTCAGGATTTACAGATGATTTAATTTTATGTAAAAGTTTTTTACGACCATTTAACCACTGTTTTGCTTTTACATTAAACGGAGAAGATAAAATGATGATAAAATAATAGAATCCAATAGCTATTCGATAGAAAAAAAGCATAGTTTGTTCCTTTTTATTAATAAGAAACAAAGGTACATGCGAATTTTGAAAAATTAGAATGATCTTAATAATTTATTCATACGCATATTCTATATTGCTGTAATTGTGATATTTACAATAACCTATTAAGCATTTGACGTCTGAAATACTTGATCCTGTTAAAAATTTTTAATTAAAATTTTTAACCAAAACATTTGCAATTAAAAGTTTTTTTATACTTTTAGGCATCAATTACGGATTTCTTGATACCCTAACCCTAAAATTTAAATCCAAAGGTCTTCAGCCCAAAAAATGAAGGCCTTTTTTTATTTTCAAAAAAGTTCAACAATTGCAAAAAAATTTCGTTCTTTAATTGCTTATTAGAAAACGACTTAATTATCAGATTTTGAAAAGTACCTTTTATACCATATTAATTATATTAATCTCCTTAACAAGTTTTTCGCAGAATTTAAACAATTTATGTAACAAGATATTTACTCCCTACTCTGATTCAACCCGCATTGATTCTTTAATCATTATTCCTCAATCTGAAATAGTTTATTTAAATAATATCATCTTAAACGATTCAAGCTATTTTATTGATTATGAAACTTCAACTATTATTTTTTCAAAAGATATTATTCAAGAAAAGCCTCAGGTTATTATAAAATACAGGGTTTTTAATAATGCATTGTTTGCTACCTATTTCCACCGTAATTCAAATGAAATTATTACAGGAAAGTTGGTTACTTACAACGAAAAACCATTAAGAACAAAAGAGCAAAGTTTTTTTACTGATAATCAACTCGATAAACGAGGAAGCATTTCGCGTGGAATTACAATTGGGAATAATCAGGATGCTGCAATCAGTTCTAATTTAAATTTACAATTAGCCGGAAAAATTATCGAAAACATTCATGTTCTGGCTGCAATTTCTGACAATAATATTCCTATTCAACCCGATGGAAACTCCCAACAAATTCAAGAATTCGACAAAGTTTTTATTCAGTTGTATAACAAAAACACAAAACTAATAGCAGGTGATTTTGAACTTACAAAACCCAGCGGTTATTATATGAATATCAACAGAAAAGTTCAGGGAGGATTATTAAATACACGGATATATAATAAAAAAGACAGTACAACATCATTTGAAACATCAACAGGAATAGCAATTTCAAAAGGGAAATACTGCAGAAAAAGTATTGCCGGACAAGAAGGAAATCAGGGGCCATATAAGCTTTCAGGATGTGAAAATGAATTGTATGTAATTGTTCTAGCAGGAACCGAAAATATTTATATCAACGGAAACCTTTTAACACGTGGAAAAGAAAATGACTATACCATAGATTATAATACCGGAGAAATTACATTTACTGCAAACACACCCATAACTAAAGATAGTAGGATTTCGGTTGAATTCGAATATTCAGAAAGAAGCTATTCACGCTTTTTAATATCAAGTAACAATCAATTTAAAACGAAAAACACAAATCTCTGGTTTAATGTTTTTACCGAACAGGATAGTAAAAATCAGCCTTTAACACAGGACCTTACAAACGAGCAAAAGAAATTACTTGCCGAATCGGGCGACAATACACAGAATGCATTTGTGCTAAATGTTGATAGCACTGAATTTACAAGTGATTATGTAATGTATTTGAAAAAAGATACGCTTGTAAATACTGAAACATATTCAATTTACGAATACTCTATTGATCCTTTAAAAGCTTATTACAAATTAGGATTTGCCCTTGTTGGAGAAAATAAAGGAAACTATATTCAAACCACCACATCGGCTAATGGGAGGGTTTTTAAATGGATTGCGCCAATAAATGGAATAAATCAAGGGAACTACGAACCAGTTCTATTACTTATTGCTCCCAAAAATAAGCAGGTAGTTAGTTTTGGTGGAGATATTAAACTATCGAAATCAACACATACAAATTTCGAGCTTGCTGCAAGTAATAATGATTTGAATACATTTTCAGATAAAGATGCTTCAGATGATTTTGGATATGCATTAAAACTAGGGATTGAGAAAAATTTACTCCAAAATGATACATTAAGAAACAATCTAACAACATCATTAAATTATGAATACAAACAGATGTCTTTTGATGCTGTTGACAGATTCAGGCCAATAGAATTTGAGCGAGACTGGAATATTCAAAATCCAATAAACGAAAACGAACAATTAATAAACTTAGCAATTGATTATAGGCATTTACGAAACATTTTTAGTAATTATGAGATTGCCTATTTAAAGAACAGCTCTGTTTATAGCGGTATTCGAAATAAACTAAACGGAAGCATAAATTATAAAGGTTTTGATATCTATCTTAAATCAAGCTTGTTACGTACTGATTACGAAATAAATAGTACTCAATTTTTACGATACATTGCCGGATTATCAAAATCGACAAAACATTTTAAAATAGGTATAGAAAATGAGTCGGAGAAAAACGAATGGAACAATACTGAAACAGATAGTTTACTCATAAATAGTTTCCATTTTTCTGCATTTCGTGTTTATATAGAAAATCCCGATTCTTCAATAAATAAGTATTCAATAACATATATCAATAGAAACGATTATTTACCCAAAAACAATTTGCTAAAAAACAGTACCCGTTCCAATGATTTCCAGATTGGTTTTGGACTTTTAAAAAATCCATCGCAAACTATTCGTTCGAAACTCACATACCGAACACTCGAAATTATTGACACATCAATATCAACACAAACAGAACAAAACACGCTTACCGGTAGAATTGAATATAATTTTCGTTTATTTAGAAACACTATTACATCGTCACTATTTTATGAAGCAGGATCGGGGCTTGAACCGAAACGTGAATATTCATACTTGCGAGTTGCCACAGGTCAGGGAATATTTGCATGGGTTGATTACAATTCAAATGGAATTGCCGAGCTTGATGAGTTTGAGATTGCTCAGTTTCAGGATCAGGCAAACTTTATACGGATTTTTACTCCCGGAACTGAATATATAAAAACCTATTCAAACGAGTTTAGTCAGGTTCTGAATATTCGACCCGAAGCTGTTTGGAAATCAAAAAAGGGAACTAAAAAATTTGTGTCACGCTTTTCCGATCAGTTTGCGTATCAGCTAAATCAAAAATCTACAAATACTGATTTAACAGAAAGCTTAAATCCGTTCAATTTTCAATCCATCGATTCAACAGTTATTACTCAGAATCAAAGTTTCCGAAATACATTCTCATTTAATAAAACTAACTCGAAATTGGGTATCGATTATATTTATCAGTATAATAAAAATAAACTTTTACTTACCAATGGATTTGATGACAGAAACAAATTTTCACATGGATTAAAATTTCGTTGGCTGTTTTACGATGATTTTATATTGCAGAATTTCGCTGAAATAGGAACAAAGAAATATACATCTGAATATTTTAGTTCGAAAAATTATTCCTTATCTACTTTATTAAACGAGCTTTCATTACAATACTCTCCGGGATTTCAAACAAAAATAGAAATAAAATATTCTTACAACGATAAGTCAACTGCCATTTCCAAGGAACATAGTACAAATCATGCTTTTGGAACAGAAATAAACTATAGCATAACCGATAAAGGGAATATTCAGTTAAAAGCAAAATATTTAAAAATAAGCTACAATTCAGAAGTTAATACATCACTTGCATACGAAATGCTCGATGGTTTAAAACCAGGAAACAATGCTACCTGGGATATTGCTTTTCAGCAAAAATTAGCCGGGAATATTGAACTTACGTTATTTTATTCGGGTAGAGTATCAGAAAATATAAGTATAATTCATACCGGCAGCTTACAACTAAGGGCTTTTTTCTAATTAACGTGAGTTCAATATATGCCTGATTTATTTCTAATATATTTTAACGTTTTATGCTCCTATCTTGGAGCTCTTTTCAAAACAACTTAAATGAATATCAATATATTTTGAATATTTTTAGGGTTAAAAGAAAAGATTATATTTTTAATTCTAATATCGAACTCGCATTATTTAGGTTGCATAACATATTCGTTAAATTTGGATGTATAAGTATGGAAAATAGATATATATAAACGAGTTAGCGCCAAGCCTAAAAGACCACATAGTACTTTGATAATGTAGTGAAAAATGAAAGAAATGATAGTGAAGCAAAACCACGCACAAAAGCAAAAGTTTGGTAGCCCATCCCTGCAACCTTCGCTTCGCTACCAAACACTTGCTTTTCTTGCCAGACATCCGTTTGAATTAACATTATAAAAATTATTGTAACTTGCCAAATATTTAATTTTGAAATATGCCAAATAGTATAGAGACTTTAATTAAAGAAACAAAAAGCAGAGCTCGATATTTTCAAGCAGTCCATGCATGGCCTTTAAATGAAAAATTAGATTATGATGGTTGGTTAAGTAATTTTAAGTCTGATGAAGAAATAAAAATAGCATGCTCAATACTTGATTTTTTTATCTACTATCCTGATAATATGGTAGACCAAATGTTAAAATCATCTATTGACCATGCAGGATATTACTTATCAAATACTTTATCTGATTGGAAACATGAAGATTTTGTTAATCGTTGTTTTTATAGTTTTATACCAGGTGAGAATCAAAACCCATCTGATAGTGGTCGTTTATTTCTTAGAAAATTAAGAGATGTTTTAGGAATTCCTGAAAATAGGTTAATTGAGTACGCTCAGATACCTGAAGTATTAGATAAAATAGGCAAACCTACACCAATTATACTTGTAGATGATTTTGTCGGTTCTGGCGCACAATGTGACAAGGCTTGGAATAGAAATAAATTTAATCATAACGATAAAACTCTTAAACAAATATCAGAAACAGAAGGTCATGTTTTTGTTTATTCTCCATTAATTGTTAATTACCAAGGATATGAAAGAATAAAAAATAATTGCAAAGATTTAATTTTAACACAGTCTCATATACTGGGAAAGGAGTATAATTTATTCAATAAAGAGTGTTTTTGTTGGAAAAATGATGATACTTTTTTTCATGAAGGAACTAGTTTTATTATTCAAAAAAGCGCTGAATTAGGTATTCCAGACAGAAATGGCAATCATCCACAAGATGTTAGAGGGTTTGGACAACAAGGACTAGCTATAGCTTTTGAACATGGTGCTCCTGATGCTATTCCTTCTTTTTTTTATTGGTGTCATAAAGATTGGATTCCTCTAATTCAAAAAACTTACCACAGATGAAAAATAAAGAAACTTTAAAACTATTGAACAACCTATTTGGTAGTTATAGGGCAGAATGGTTAAAAGGGAAAATTTTTGACTTTTTTGCTGAACCATCATATTTTAGTGCTCTACAGGATAATAGGCCATTTGTACTTGAAGGTGGTAGAGGTACAGGAAAGACAACAGTCTTAAGGGGGTTGTCGTATCAAGGTCAATTCGCTTTGCATCAAAACAATATTAATTCGTTTGATGAAAATGAATATATTGGTATTTATCATAGAGTAAATACAAATCACGTAAGAGCTTTTATTGATGGAGGTTTGAGTATTGATATTTGGAAAAGGATATTTACACATTACTTTAATTTAGTAATCTGTAGAGAAATAATCCATTTTATCATTTGGCATACTTCTCATTCCGTAAGTGATGAAAAATTAAGTGAACAAATTTGTAATTTAATATGTAAATCCATTGGTATAAAAAAACAATGCAGAAATGATAAGGAATTACTTGAGCTTTTTGATTTAGAATTGGTGGACTTTCAATCAAGAATAAACAATATTAATGAAAAAAATCTGCCAAATCTTTCTTTGGCAGGTGACCCATTGAGAATTTTGACTGAAAATATAGTAAAGCTATTACAGTTTAATGATAAGATTTTTTATATTATACTGGATGAATATGAAAACTTCGAAGATTATCAGCAACAAGTTATAAATACTTACATAAAACATAACACAGATTATTATACATTTAAAATTGGTGTTCGCGAATTAGGTTGGCGAGTAAAGCATACCTTAAATCCTGAGGAACTATTGCATGACCCCGCAGATTATGTTTTATTTTCAATTGAACAAAAATTAAATGAAACGCATTTTTCTGAATTTGCAAAGAGTGTATGTGAGCAAAGAATTAGACAGCTTTTCCCAAATGAGAATTCAAATAGTAATTTTACAATTGAAAATGCTTTGAATAATATTACTATTGAAGAAGAAGCAATTTTATTGGGTGTAAAAAATACTGACTATTTTAATAATATTTTAAAACTACCTCAAGATAGCCTATCAAAAATATCAAATTTGTCATCACTTTATAAGTTTTTTATCTCTTATTGGGCAAATTGGCATAAAATGACTCTTGAAATTGCAATAGAAGATTATTTAAAAGACAAAACAAGTTGGGATACCCGATATGAAAATTATAAATATGAAATGCTATTTAAAATAAGAAAAGGCCGAGGCAAAGGCGGTATTCAAAAATATTATTCGGGTTGGAATACATATGTAAAACTTGCGAAGGGGAATATAAGATATTTGATGGAATTAGTTTATCGAGCTTTTGAAAAACACCTTGAAGAAGACCACGAAATTATTGAAAAGATAGATGTGAAAATTCAAACTCTAGCAGCACAAGAAGTCGGTCAAAAAAATTTAACTGAATT
>MENE01000160.1:12457-15153 GCA_001769005.1 Bacteroidetes bacterium GWA2_31_9b
GGATTTGGGAGGATTTTTCAGGTCTTGTCCAGTGCAGAAGGCAATTCAGCACCAGAAAAAAATCAATTTTCAATTGAAAATTCAGAAAGTGTTTCAATCGAATGTCAAGAATTACTTAATGCTGCTGTAATGAATTTAGCTTTAGTAAGAAGTCCTGGAAACAAGCTTACAGATACTTCACATACTCGAGATTACCTTTATACAATTCATCCAATTTATTCTGCTTTTTTTGTATTTAGTTACAGAAGAAAAAGGAAAATAATTATTAGACAAGATGATATTTTGGACATAATTGCTAAACCAAAAGAAACAATAAGTGGTATTCTAAATAAATGCAATATTGTAGAAGATGTTTCAAACAATTTACCCAAACAATTAGAAATGTTCGAAAATTTTTACAATGATAAAAGATAATTATTTATATAATACTGAATATCAAAATATAGATGATTTCATCCCTAGTTCTGGTAGTATCTATATTTATGGTTACTCAACTGAAGGGCGGAGTTATTCTGTTGATGTACTAATAAAAAAATTTAACAGTCAAGTTAATTTTGTCCAAATAAAAGAAAATGGAAAAGACAGAATAATAGATCTTAGCTCAAACAATGAATATAGTTTAAGAAATTCAGAAGATATAAATGGATTTTTTAATTTATTTAAATCACATATAATTTATATTGATGTTACAGGCCTAAATAATAGGATTTCTGCATCTCTTTTAAAGCATGCTCTTCAGTTATCATTGTGTACCTCATTTCCTGAAATCAGAGTAATTTATGCAGAACCAGACACTTATAAAATTGAAAGGTTTAAATCAGAAGGTGTTTTCAATGACCTGTCTGAACAAATTAGTGGAATAGATCCATTACCAGGGTTTGCATCTATTATACCTGATGAAATTGGAGAATCAATCTTTGTTGTGCTATTGGGTTTTGAAGGAGGAAGATTTACTCATATTATAGAAAATATTCAACCACAGGGCGATACTATAATTCCTGTTGTTGGAATACCGGGTTTTAGACTAGAATATCCTTTTGTTGCATATTGGGGGAATCGAAGACCTATTCAAGAGACAGATACATGGAGAAATGTTAAATTTGTAGCTGCAAATTCAATTGTTGATATTTATATATTTTTGTCTAAATTGGAAAAGAAATATCCTAATAAGAAAATTAAGATAGCTCCAATAGGCACAAAACCGCATGCAATTGGGGCAATAATATTTGCAATAAAATATTTTAACAAAGTCGAAATTATTTATGATAATCCAATTCGAAAGAAAAAAAGAACAACAGGAGTGGGTAAAATTGTAGAATGTAAGGTTTGCAAATTAGTAAAAGAAAAATAAAGTGACAGATTCTCATTATACGCCAGAGATTTTATCAGAAAAGCTTTTAGATTACGCTAATTTAAAAACTATAAGTTCAATTGCGGATTTTTGTGTTGGTAATGGTTCTTTATTAATAGCTGCTAAAAAGAAATTTAGAAATGCTAAATTCTTTGGTTCTGATATATCAAGGTCTGAAATAAAAGAGCTTAAAAAGAATTATCCTAAGTGGAATTTAAGTTTATGTGATTTTACAAATAGCAAATCACGTAACAGTTCGAGCATTTTAAAAAACAAAATTGGTGGGTTTGATTTAATAGTTTTAAATCCACCATTCTCCTGTAGGGGTGGTTCTGTTGCAGTAGTTGAATTTGAAGGAATAAGATATAATGTAAGCACTTCAATGCTTTTCATTGTTGAATCTTTAAAATATTTATCTCAAAAGGGAATTTTATTAGCTATTCTTCCAATTAGTGTTGCTTATTCTCAGAAAGATAGATTGATATGGAATAAACTTGTATCTGATTATAATCTTAGTATTTTAGAACAACCAATTGTAAATCAATTTAAAAATTGTTCTCCAAGTGTTATGTTAGTTTCTATTAACTCAGAAAGATTAACAAGTAATACAAATAATCAAAATACTTTAAACCATGGAATTACAGACATTTCATTATTTAGAGGTAAAATTAGTATGCATACTTTAAATGGTTCAGCAACCAAAGGAAGATTATTTATACATTCAACAAATTTGAAGAAAAACAGATTAGAAAATTTAGGGTATAAAATAATTAATAGCTTATCTGAAGTAAAAGGTCCAGCAATTTTATTGCCTCGAGTCGGCAATCCTTCTACTCAAAAATTAGCAATTATAGGCAGTAAAGATGTTTATGTTTTATCTGATTGTATTATAGCAATTACTACTAAATCAGATAAGGAAGCAAAAGATTTAATGAATAGAATATTAAATGATTGGGATAATTTTAAAGAACTTTATAAGGGGACAGGAGCAAAATACATAACTTTAGAGAGATTGGGATTTTATTTAAACTTATCTGACCAACAGTATACCATCCCTTCGCTCTCAGGCACATTTACAAGCCGCACTGAGCCAACCTTTTTACCTAAGCTTGTAAAAGAGCCTTTAAGCCCGTCCCACACTAAATTGACAGTTCAATGCTTCGAGAAATGATTTGAATTGAAGGATGATAATAAAGGCCAGGCGCTAACACGGCATCTTAAAAAATGCGGGGTTCAGTTGTTTTTTGACATTTTTAATTATCTTTAATTTTTATAATGGGGCTGATTGGAACGCTGGGCAAAAATCCCGCACTTTTCCTATGCAAAGACCGTCAGACTGTCTAAT
>MENE01000161.1:0-147 GCA_001769005.1 Bacteroidetes bacterium GWA2_31_9b
ATAGTCTTTAATGGAATACGCCAAACATCTTCTTTTATAAATTTGATTAAAAATTGAATATATTTCATTTTCAAAAGATTTGAATATAAAAGTACTAAATTCTACAGATTAGAGCCTCAAAACACTACAAATTAACATAAATTAAAA
>MENE01000161.1:153-14469 GCA_001769005.1 Bacteroidetes bacterium GWA2_31_9b
AAATTATGTACGATGATCTTGATGTAGTCAATTTTCTTTTGAATATGTATTTTGATTTTAATTTACTTCCTTTAAATCCAGTTTACACAATCTAATTTATATTACCACTTTCTTTCATCTATCAATGTCAGGCGACCTTCGAACTGTGCCGGATTCATTTCTAACTGCGTCAAATGCTTTTAGAACTCTAATTGGATAACTTTGGAGACTGTCTTTAAAACAGTGTTGGAGACTATAGACTAATTATTTAGTAATTTCATCAGTTTTTCAATATGATTTATTCCTTCTTTATAATCTGGATTTAATTCTACTGCTTTTTCGTAATTTATCAGAGCTAAATCATTTTGCTTGTTTTTTAAATAGGCATCGGCCAAAGTTTTATATGTATCCCAATAATAAGGTGATAATTTCACATTGATTTTAAAAACTTTTATTGCTGCATCGTAATTATCTTTTTCAATCCATGAATTTCCAATTTCATTAATCTTATTTGCAAATCGGCCTACAAGCTTAACATCGTTTTTAAAAAGAGTGCTTGTAACATAGTTATATCTTATTGAATCACTTAAAATATCTTCGTTTTTATATAAATCTAATGAGCTATTTATTGTATTGTAATCTGTTAAAAAATCCAGTCCTTTTTTATTCTCAGGAAATAAGTCAGGAATAATCAGGCTGTAGTTATTTTTTTTTAGCTCTTGATTTAAATTTAATTTCACAACATGGGTATAATCCCGAAAATAGTATAGATAAATGATCCCTTCATTTAAATCATAAATGGTTGTGTACATTGTACCTGCACCCCAATTTCTTTCCTGATGCATAGTATCCATTACAGATGAACAAAACCGAATACTTGTATCTTTTTGACTTTCCAATAATTTTTTCCCTTTATGATAAATAGGAATGTCTATCTCGTTTTCTTCTTTTATCCGTGAAGGATAAAAGTTTGAAAGAACATAGGATTGATTATTTCCAATAATCAGCGAATCGCCCTCAATAATAAGATATTTCCCTGTTTTATCGATAAATAAAAACATAGATGTTTCTAATCCCTGTAAATTATATTGACTTAAATATTTTTTAACATCATCAACAACAGCACACTTTTTCATTATGTATGATAAAAAATTCATATCCAGGCTCTTTTTTCCAAGTGTGTGGTTAATAGCTAAATAATCCATAGAAAATCCATCAAATACTAAACCAGCCTGATTCATTCCACCTTGTGCCCAAAAGTTATCATATCCTACATATACGGCTCCATAATCATTTTCTTGCCCTTGTTCAAACCAAATGCGGGTATTCGGATTCCAATAATCTTCGTTATTGCCAACCATGGTTTTGCCATTCATGGTTAATTTAAACATGCTGCAACTTTTGGCATTTGGGGTTAAAATGAACCCAAATACAGAAATCGCTAAAATCAGTATAATTAACTTACTATTCTTCATGATAGATCATCCTTTTTAATAGGTTTTTTGTGCCACTTTTTTTAAAACTTTTTTCTATTTCGCCTCCACTATATTTTTCAAGCTATCGGCCATGTGATATTGTTTATTTGCATTTATTGAATCACTTAACGAACTGTATGCATCGCCAATAACATTATGAATCCTATATTTATCGGGATAATGTTTTAAAAACTCAGTGTAGTTTTCTATTGCATTGATATATTCTTTATTTTCGAGATATGCATCGCCTAAATCATAATATGCATGATAAAATTCGGGATCAATTTCTAATGATTTTTTATAATAACTGATAGCCATTTGATAATCTTTAGACCATAACGAAGCCATACCTGCAAGCCATGCCGCAATCTTGCTATCGGGGTATCTGGTATATACTTCGGTATATTGTTTAAGTGCTGAAATAGTGTCGTGCTCAATCCAATAGCTGTAATCACCCCCAAAGATAAGTTGATGAACTGATGTGTCTTTTAAAGAATATTCTTTTGCTAATTTTAATTTCTCCAAATCAAATGGCCAAGCCCCGAATGCCTGAAAAGACAAAGCCATATAGAATGTTGAGTCAATAGATAATATTTTTTTTGCTAAGCTATCCATTTTATCAAACTTTAATGTGAAATACGATTCTTCCATTTGTATATAAAGCAAATTGATACTATCGTTTTCCGATGGCAACGGGAAGTTAAATCCCCATTCGTTTTTTAAGGTAAGAACTTCCTCTTTAAGCGAAGGTTTATTGTTGCATGCACTAAAACTAATACAGATTAGTACTACAGAAAAAATATAATTTAATTGTTTCATAAAATATTGGTTTATTTTCGAAATTAATTTTGTTATTTTATTAAGCTACGATTATTTTTCATTTGTATAAAGTTCTTTTAATCTATCTATAAATTTTGTGCTCACCCAATAGATATCCATGTCATTTTCTTCATTTGTCCAACGAGTAAAAAACAAATACTTTCCGTCAGGACTCACGGTCGGAAAAGTTTCTTGCGAACCTGTATTTATTTGTTCACCCAAATTTATAGGTTCTGACCATTTATCAGAATGAATATCGTGAAAGCTGATGTATAAATCACCATAATTATGCCCTCTTTGTGATGAGAAAAGTAAATAGCTATCATCAGGGGCAATAAATGGTGTCCAATCCATAGAAGTAATTGAGTTTATATTCAGGTAAAGTATCGGGGTTAAGATATTCTCCATTTTTAAACCTTGACTTTAATATATCACATGTCCAATTCTCATTAATTGTTCTATGGTCTAAATAATATAAAGTTCCATCGGTGGTTAATGAAGCCTGACATTGACCATCTATAGTATTTATTGATGGCATTAATCTTTGTGGTTTACTCCAATTGACACCTTGTTTTTCTACAAACCAAATATCAGTATTCCCCTTATCTGCTCCAAAATATATTTTTTCACCATTTGCTGTTAAGAAAGGATCAAAGTGGTTAATACTATCACCTAAAGGGTTAAAAATTTCCGGTTTTGTCCATCGATTATTAATTCTTAACATTCGCCATATTTTTAACAAGCTTTCTTGATTCTCTCGTGAGACCCAATAAACTTCGTTTCTATCAGATGAGAAAATTGCAGCGCTATGTTCAAGTGTAGTTCCAGAAATGATGCCAGGCGCAAAAAGCACCGGAATATCACCTGGAGAAGTTTGTCTAAAATAGTCACCATATATATCGGTAAATTGTTGTCCGAATGAAGATTTGATAATTAATATCAAAGTAATAATCAGCAATCCTTTTTTCATATTTTTTTATATTGAAATGTTATGTTATTTCATTAAATGTGCCTAAGAGCGAAAGAAAGTAGGGACTCGCATGTTTTAATCGTTTCACATGTTATTTATCAAGTTGTGTTACCGGCAGTTTATTTCTTTTCATTCGATTTATAAATAAACTTTAACCCGTCGAATAAACTATGAAAAGGTACATGTCCTTCGTTTTCATAGGTCAAATATTTATATACAACCCTGTTTCCCAATTTTTCCATTACTAAATTAGAAAAATCTGTCATTTGCTGAAGTGAATTAACTTGAGCAATTAGAGGGTCTTTTAGCCCATTTGTAATAAATATTTTCTGACCATTGAATTTCTCAAATTGTTGAAAGGATTTAAGGCTTAATGCAATAAAATAGTTTTCACAAAAAGGAAACGCACCACTAGAAGCAATATATGAGTTAAACATTTTTGGCTTGGTTATAAATGTGTAAAGTGTAAATACAGCGGTTGTTGATTGTCCAAACAAAATCCTATCATCAGTAGTTCTATATTTCTTTCCGATGTAAGGAATAAGTTCTTTCTCAAAAAAGGATTGAAAATCATTAACTCCTTTAGCTGTGGTCGTATCTGTTGGCCATACATCCTTTCCCCCAACATTTTCTATTGCCACTATAATCATCTCAGGTATAATCTCTTCTCCAAGAGCAAGGCGATTAACTGTAGAAACAATTTCCAGCATTGAAACTGTATCACCTTTAACCTGATACAACACAGGATATGATTTATCGGATTTGGAATAGCTATCCGGCAGATGTATCATTATCTTTCTGACATCCTGAAGAATTTCAGATTTGATGCTATCTCTAATTCCAATTTTAATATTAATATCTTGTCCATAAATTCTACTTGGCTTGATAAAGCCAATCAGAATAATAGTAATGAAATAAATTTTAATTGCTTTGGTCATATTACATTGTTTTAATTATTGGTAATCATTTGATTTGCTCTATTGAAATAGATGATATATTTTTTTTGAAATAAATTTAATTAATTTTCTTCATGTTTAGCCCATAAAATTTCATTATGTCATTTTGCCCGTCTTTACTAAAACTAAGCGTTTCGCCGCTTGTATCCGTTCCAAATCCGCAAAAGATAAGCTCATTATCATTTTCTATACGCAAATTATAAAGATATTCGCTTGAAGTATAAAATACCTTTAATTGCAACAAATTGTTATCTCCTATTAATAGCTCGACTTCCGAAAATTTATCAGCGCTTTCTATTTCATGCCCTTCCAGTTTATATTTTCCAAGACGGTTTTTCCATATTCCTGTAATTTCTTGTGGGATTACAATATGGCCAAGTGCCAGTCGGTTATTGTAAGCATCCTGATAATACAGCAGCTTATAACCCTTGGTTTCGACGAAAATGAATCGTGGTTTTTCCAACCATTTAACGCTATCTGGCTTGATAATGTAACCTGGCAAAAATTCATTATTTGTCAGGGGCTTTAATTCAAAATTACCATAAACAGAATTTAGTATCAGTTTATCATTTTCGAACTTAAGAACATGACTTGTACGTGTATCAACATATAAGCCAACATGTTTTTTAATTGAATCTACAGAAATAATACTTGAGGCATTATTTTTATTTTGAACTGAATGCGCCTGATTAGCGGAATTCATTCCAGATAGTTCCCAAACTTTTTCGGTTGCTTCCGCTGACAAGTCCAGTCCACCTTCTGTATTTACTAAAAATACTGCGGCAATTTTCTTTTTCAGATTGATTGCAATCTCTGCAACTGCTACATGATGACTACCAACGTGCGTAATCACTAAATTCGAATCATCCTTAGCTACACCCCATCCAAAAACAACATTACTTATTTGAACATTACCGTTATTAATTTCATCGAACATCCTCAAGGCTTCCGGCTTTAAGAAACCGCCCCTTTTTCCATCATAAATTGCTATTAATTCCTGAGCTAATTTTACCATATCATCAATAGTTGATAATAAACCTCCGGCCGGAGTATTTCTTCCATATTTTACGGGGAAATATGTGCCGTTTGAATCATAAGTTTTACTTACATTCTTCAATTTACAATAGTTTATATATCCGGAATTATTCATTCCTGCCGGTTTTAAAATGTTATCCTGAATATAATTTTGATAATCCTGACCGCTGGCCTTTAAGATGGTGTGCCCCAACAGAGAATAACCAATATTTGAATAATGAACTGTCAAATTTACAGGGTAAGCCAGGTATTCATTCTTTAAATAACCCACCACATCTGTATATTTTTCATTTTCATCCCAGGTATTCAGGAAAATATCGTTCGGAATTCCAGATGTGTGCTGAAGTACCGATTTTACTGTAACCTCTTTAATATCTCCTCCTCTTGCTTTAATCATGAATTCTGGTAAATAATTAACCAGTGGTTTGTCAATATCAAGTAGTTTTTTCTCTTGCAACTGCATAATACCCATACCTGTAAAGGGTTTTGTAATTGAACCAATGCATAATGCAGTATTGGTGGTAAATGGAATTTTTTTCTCTTTATCAGCATAGCCAAAACCTTCTTTCCAAACTGTATCGCCAAGAATTAATGCAGCACCTACCCCAACAAGATGCCCGGTTTGCATTTTATCTTTGATAAGGGTTTTGTATTCTTCAATTAATTTTGAATTGATTGATTGGTTGCTTTCTTGCGCATGTACCAATGAACTGATTGACATTAAAATGATTGTCAGAATAGATAATACTTTTCGCTTTTTCATAATTGTTTTTTACTTAATTATTTTTTGTTTTTCTGCAAAAGTATTGGATGGATTTGATAGTTGGAATCTAAAAGTGATAAGCGGTAAATTTCAATTCATAAGCGGTTAATGATTCCAATTTTACTATTAAATATTCATTTCCTTTTTTATTGATGTAGCACATCGTCGGCTTACTTCTTCGGGAATATCTGAATTGTTCAACCTAATTCTGTAAGTATAATTATGCCAAGGTTCAATCTTTTCAATATAATTCTTATTTATAATGGTTGACCTATGGATACGCAAGAAGGTGTTTTTTGGTAAATCGTTCTCCCATTTTACCAATGGCTTTTTCAGTTCGTATTTTATATTCCTACTATCAACGATACTGGAATAATTTCCATTTATCGAGATTTTCACTATGTTTTTTACTGGTAGTAACACTATATCATTTTTCAAATAAACCTTGATTGTATCATTCAAGTTAGAATTTTCTTCTTTGTAAATACTTTTAGTTTCTTTTGGGGTATTGGATTGCTCAAGTAATTTACTGAAATAGTAAAGAATACTAAAAAATGCAACAACAAATGTGAAAGGGAAAGTGCGCCTTGAATTGATGTCCCATGAAATATCTAATTGGTTTATATTAGGATTGATAATCCAAGAAATAATTGGTTCAAAGAGCCCCCAAGTGTAAGCTCCAACAAATGATAATGTAATTATAAAGGTTACAGAAAGAACAGTATCTATGCTTTTTCTTATTAACCAATTATAAAATTTAGTTAAAAAATAAAATACTGATATGCCGCAAAAAGTAAATAAGATAGTCCATAAAATTAACAACGGTGTATCATAATCCTTTTTATTGTAAAAAAGGATGTTAATAATAAGTAGTAATAACCAATAAATTGACCATCCAACAAATTGTAATCGTATATGTTTCTTAATTTTCATGATAATACTATTTCAACCAATTTATATATTGAATAATTGAATATAACTACTTATAAAAGTATGAAAACATTCCAAAAGCGCAAGCGGGGACAAGAAAAAACATTGTATGGCAGCGAAGGGAAGCATGCAGGGAATGGGCGGACACACTCTGCTTTTGAGCGAGAGATTCTTTTTCTTCTTTGTTTCTTAGACTAGAATTTAATCTATCTGTGTTGTCAAATTATCTTGTTATTAACTGTCCTTGCATAGGAAAAATGAGGGGTTTTTGCCCAGCGATTTTGTCCGCCGCTACCAAAGTTTAAAGGTAATTAAAAATGTCAAAAAACCACTGAACTTTTTTCACGACAGTAGGGAGTAAACCCGCATTTTTCTGATGCAATGTAAGCAGGCGTGCTTTTTATCTATTTACTATTCTCCTCATCATAATAAATTTTTATTGGAAACCCTTTATCATCCAATTCGATATATAAATATTTTTCAATATCCTCTAAAAAAAATCTAGTTGGTAAAATCGGGATAAGTTTAAACTTCTGATCATAATCTTTGATAACCAAATCACCGTCTAAATTAATAATAGAAATTATCCTATCTTTTATCATGTAGTTACCAATATATTTAGAATAGTCAAGTTTGTGTTTATATACATTTTCGGGAATTCTTGATTTTGATTCTAAAGTAATTAATTCAGGATTATCTGAAGGTATGCTTACTTTTGATTTCAGAATCAAATCGAACAATTTTATTAATTCCCTATCTAATATTTTATCTTTTTGATAAGTATTACACAAATTTACAATTAGTAAATTTTCAGTAGGAAATACTGCGAGAAATTGACCTCCGGTTCCAGATGCGAAATACATTCCATATTCGCTATAATATTCAGAAACGCCCCATAAATAACCATACCATCTACCAAGTTTTGTTCCACCACCATGTTTTGAAAAAGGATAAATACTTTTCTCCACCCATTCTTTCGAAATGATAGCCTTATCATTCCAACTACCTTTTTGTAAAAATAATTGTCCGTATCTGGCTATATCTCGTGCACTCATTTTTAAATGATACGCCGGATGAATTGAATATTCAGGCTCATAAAAATACTCTCCATCCATAACTCTGTAGTCTTCCATTTGAAGGGGAGTTGCTATATCATTATCGAAAGCAGTATAGAAAGATGTTTTAGTTAACTTCTCAAAAATAGTCCCCAAAACATTGAAATCCCAATTATTATAAAACCACAAAGAATCAGGAGGGTAACTATTCCTTTTGGGCCTAATATCTTTTACCCAATCTGGTTCTGCAGCAGCTTTATGGTATATGCCTGAACGTGCTTTTAACAGATGAATTATTTTTGCTGATTTTTCTAATTCTGAAAGAGAATCTTTATCGGTAATATTTAATTGCCCAATCGTCATATTCAAATCAATGGTTTCATTCTCGGTATATATGCCATATAATGAATTTATAAGAGATTTTCTAATAGAAGCGACCTTAAATCTTCTGTTAATATCACCCCAATCCGCCACTACTTTTCCATCTTGAATAATCATAAAAGCAGAAGACTGTAAGGAATCATAATACTCTTTTGCTCTATGTAATTTTTCAGGAGAAAAACCAGCTTGTTCAATGTATTTATATTTACCCCAGTTTTCTTTAGGATTTTGACCCTTAACACTACTGCCGAATAGTAAAATAATTAATCCAACAGCAAATCGGAAAATGTATTTTGTCTTATGCGTCATTTTATTTTCATTTGAAATTAAGTCATCCTCGAAGCGCTGTCTTTAAGCATGCCTACTAACTAGTTTATATGATTCTATTTTTCACAATTACACATTCAAATTTATTGAATAAATAATTAAATCAAAAATGTTATAAATTCATCGCCAAATTTTGTATTATTTTAAAAATAGACCACTTAGGCAGATTTACCTGCCGAAGGAAGGATCTAAGCCGAATCGAGTAACGTACATTAATTTTCAAATGATTATATCATTTACAAATAAGATCATTAGAACATAAAATCAAATAATTTTTTATGCCACCTTTCTATATCTCCAAACGGCTAAACCCAACATTAATGTTCCGTAAATGAGTAAACTGAAGAACTCACGCGAAATATCCCAAAATTCGGAACCTTTAAGTAAAATCATACGAATTACCCGCATAAAATAATAAAATGGATTAATTATATTTACTTTTTGAGCCCACAAGGGCATACTTTCGGTTGGTGTGAAAATTCCGCTCATTAAAATAAAAACAAGCATAAAAAAGAAAGAGATAAACATTACTTGCTGCTGAGTAGATGCTAAAGTCGAAATTAATAATCCCAGGCTTAAAACAACGAGTAAGTAAACCAGTGTAAATCCAAACAATAATCCAACATTTCCAACTATTGGAATGTGAAAAAACAGTTTACCTATTGTAAGTCCAAAAGCCAGTTCAAATAATGCAATAATCATGAAAGGAACAAGTTTGCCAATTATAAATTCGTGTTTTCTAATTGGTGTTACGTTTATTTGCTCAATAGTTCCCATCTCCTTTTCACGGACAATATTCATTGCAGTCATAAACAAGCTGATAATTGAAACCAAAATTACTAGTATTCCGGGTAACATATAGGTTTTATAATTCAATTCTGGATTATACCAATACGATGTTTGAATTGCTATTGGCTCAATTTTAGCAAGTTGGGGCATTTGGGTTAACTCTACAACAATATCTTTATTGAAATCAGAAATAACAGATGTTGAATATGCGTTTATAAGACTTGCTGCTGTACCATTTATTCCATCAATTTGAAGTTGTATTTCTGATGATTTTTCGCGTATCAAATCACGTTCAAAACCATAAGGAATATGTAATATAACATCAGCTTTGTTATTCTCTATTTCTTTGTTTGCTTCTGTTATCGAAAATGATTTTCCCGAAATAGTATAAAATGGCGATCCTTCGAATTTATTAACCAATTTAGTCGAAAGTGAAGATAAATCCTTGTCAATAACATACATATCAATTGATTTCATTTCGAGTGTTGCTGCATGAACCAGAACAACAAGCTGAATAATAGGTACTCCAAAAATCATGGGTAACATGGTTTTATCCCTGAAAATCTGGGTAAACTCTTTTTGTAATATGTATAGAATCTTTTTCATTGCTATTTCTTATTGTTTTACAACATTATATTTTAATTAATAAGTCTCAAGCTGTTAGCTATTAGCTGCCAGTTTTTTTGCTAATAGTTGATAGCTGAAGGCTGGATGCTTATTCGAGTCGTACTTTAAATTTCTTTATACTAATTCCTAAGAAAAGTATAGTAATACCTACAAGAAACAGTGTTTCTTTCCAAACAACCATAAATCCTGAACCTTTAATCATTATATTTTTTACAATTACTATAAAATACCTTGCCGGCATTATAGCACTCAGCCATTGTAAAATTTTTGGCATATTCTCTATTGGGAAAATAAAACCTGACAATAACATTGTCGGCAACATAAGTGCAAACATGGAAATAAACATAGCCATCATTTGACTTTTACTAACTGTTGAAATAAGTATTCCTAAAGACAGTGCCATTAAAATAAACAATAAGGTTTCAAGCAGTAAGAAAGCAAGATTACCTTGTATAGGCATATCAAAAACGAAATAACTAAGAGCAATAATTACCAAAGCATTTACAAATGCAAGCCCGACATAAGGAATTACTTTACCCAAAATAATTGGCATTGAACGCAAAGGAGAAACAAGCAATACTTCCATGGTTCCCATTTCTTTTTCGCGAGTAATTGAAATGGAAGTCATCATTGCAGAAACAAGCATAAGAATTAATGCCATTGTTCCAGGAACAAACATATACACTCCTTTTAGCTCTTTATTGTATAGAATTTGAACATTTGTGTCGATCTCAAAAGGTAAATCACCTTTCATCAGTTCATTCTTCATATACGTCCTAATTATTGCCGATGTATAATTACTTACAATATTTGCAGTATTAGCATCGGATGCATCGGCCAGAATCTGAATGCTGGCTTTACCCTCACGTTCGAGCTTTTCTGCAAAATGCGGTTCAAAAACAATGACTTCACGGATAATTCCTTTTTTAAATGCTTCTTCAACCTGATTATCATTATCAATATTTTTATCGAGTACAAAATATCCTGATGAAAGAATTTTATTCGTAATTTCCTGTGTTACATTATCTTTCGATTTATCATAAATTGCTATTTTAATATCTTTAATTTCGTTTGAAACTACATATCCAAAAATTAAAATCTGCGCTACAGGCATACCAAATAGAATCAGCATGGTTCTATAATCCCTGAATATATGATTGAATTCTTTTTTTACAAAACCCCAGAAACGACTCATACCTTTTTACTTTTTAATTGCTTTATTAATTAATTTTTTGGTTATCACTATTAAACTAAGAGCTACGAGCTACGAGCTGTGAGCTAATAGTTTTTCCAATTTTCCAATTTTCCAATTAACGTGCTATCTGAATAAATACTTCGTCCATATTTTTTGCATTATACTGATTTTTAAGTAAAGCCGGAGTATCCATTGCTTCTATTCTACCCTGATCCATAATACATACACGGTCGCAATATTCTGCTTCATCCATGTAGTGTGTTGTAACAAAAACAGTTATCCCTGAATCTGATGCTTCATATATTAATTCCCAAAAATCGCGACGGGTAATCGGGTCAACGCCTCCGGTTGGCTCATCAAGAAAGACAATCTTTGGGTTGTGAAAAATAGCTACCGAAAATGCTATTTTTTGTTTCCAACCTAAAGGAAGCGATTTAATTAAGCTATCCTTAATATTTTCCATTTTAAGCCGCTTAAGTAAATCTTCTGTTTTTTCTTTTATGTATTTCCCCGATAAGCCATATATTCCACCATAAAACCGAATGTTTTCTTTAACCGTGAGATCTTCATACAATGAAAATTTCTGACTCATATATCCAATATTCTTTTTCACTTTTTCTCGTTCGCGATACACATCGAAGCCGGCAACCTGAACAATGCCCGATGTTGGAAACGAAAGACCAGATAATATTTTTAAAGCAGTTGTTTTACCGGCACCATTCGCACCAAGAAAACCAAATATTTCGCCTTGTTTAACATCAAAAGTTAAATTATCGTTGGCTACAAAATCACCAAATTTCTTTACCAGATTTTTAACTTCGATTATATTTTCAGTTTGCTTTAACATCTGATTATTAAATATTTTTAAATTAATTGTTCATTAGCGCCATAAAACAATCTTCAATATTGGGCTGTATTTCCAATATCTCAATCTTAGAATGATTATTTCCTTTTAGTAGTGAAATCAAGCTATTGGTATCCATGTTATTACTTTTAGAAGTAATATGTATAAATTCTCCAAATGGATAAACAGTATCAATAAACTCAAACTGCCTTAAATCCTGAATCAACTTATATATATTTTCAGATTTAATTGCCCAAAGCATACGTCCAAATTCACTGGTAATGCTTGCTGGTTTATCAATTTTCATAATTGTTCCATTCTGAATTAGTGCTACTCGATCGCATAAATTCGCTTCATCCATATAAGGAGTAGAAACAATAATGGTAATTCCTTTGAGTTTTAGGCGGATAAGCATTTCCCAGAATTCTTTTCTTGAAACAGCATCAACTCCGGTTGTCGGTTCGTCAAGAATTAAAATATCGGGACTATGAATTAAAGCGCAACAAAGCGCTAGTTTTTGTTTCATTCCTCCAGATAACTTCCCTGCTAAGCGATTTTTAAATGGTTCAATCTGAATGTAAATATCTTTTATTAAATCGTAATTCTCTTTTACGGTAGTTCCAAATACCTGGGCAAAAAATTCAAGGTTTTCTTCAACCGATAAATCCTGATACAATGAAAAGCGTTGAGGCATATAGCCAATATTATTTCTTATTTTTTTGTAATCTTTAACTACATCATACCCTAAAATATTAGCACTCCCTTCGTTTGGTAAAATTAACGTGGTAAGTATTCTTAAAATACTTGTCTTTCCTGCACCATCCGGACCAATGAGTCCAAATAATTCTCCTTTCGAAACTGAAAAGCTAACACCTTTAACTGCATCGACTTTATCGTACGATTTTTTTAAACCTTTTACTTCAACTGCTATTTCATTCATTTTTCAAACTGTTCGTTGCTGAATTTTATTCGTAATCTGCCTTCGGCAGAAAATTCGTAATTCGTAATTAGACATTTCTAATTAAACTTAACTTCTCCCGGCATTCCAATTTTTAATTTTCCATCATTTATAACGCGTACTTTAACTGCATAAACCATATTCACACGCTCTTCTTTGGTTTGAATAATTTTTGGAGTAAACTCAGCCTGATCCGAAATCCATGAAACTGTTCCTTCGTACTTTTCATTTGTATCTTTATCTTTATCGGCAAAAACAGTTACTTTTTGTCCAATTTTTACATTTGGTAATTGATCTCCGCTAACATAAACCCTTAAATCAATTTCATCGAGTTTAGCAATCTTATACAAGGCTTTGCCCAATGATGCAATTTCTCCGGCTTCTAAATATTTTTCTAATACAGTACCTTCAATTGGATTATGTATTATTGCTTTTTTAATTTGCTCATTTAACAAATCTGATTGTTTATCAACGACTTCCATTTCTCCGTAAATTGAATTAATTTGTGTTCTTGTAGCATTAATTTGTTTTACCAAAACATCGTATTTCCCGTTAATATCATCAAACTGTTGTTGAGTAGCAGCTTTATCGGCAAATAATTTCTCTACCCTGTTCTTTTCATTTAGCAAAGTTTGCTTTTGTTCTTCCTGAACAGCAATTTGTGCATTTACATTAGTCAACTTTGTTGATATTACCTGTTTTTGAGCTTTTAATTGTTCTTTCTGCAGATTAAGAATAGAAGTATCAATAAAACCAACCAATTGATCTTGTTTAAGAAGATTTCCTTCTTCTATATTCAATTGAATGAGTTTGCCCTGTGCTTCGGCACTTACAATTATTTCTTTTGCTTCAAAGTTGCCATAAGCATCGGAACCATTATTATTTCCTGAGCAGGCTATAAAAAATATTGGAAGCACCAATCGTAGCATTCTAGTTTTCATATCTTTATTTTTATAATTAAGCATTTTATTTCAGTATTAATTTTTAAATTTTTAATTTATAACCTGCCTGCCGTCAGGCAGGTTTATAATTCTATTAAAGTTCCCCTTTTAAATACAGGTAATTTGCTTTCGACTGTATCAATTGAATTTTATGTGTTTCGTAATTAATTTTTGCTTGAGTCTCCGAACCTAATTCTGTAACATATTGAGTCGATGTAATTACACCATTTTCAAATTTGGAAAATGCACTTTTTGTAACTTCTTCGCGAAGT
>MENE01000162.1:0-425 GCA_001769005.1 Bacteroidetes bacterium GWA2_31_9b
GGTTTTTTACTAATGCATTACATTCTGGAGCCGATATTTATGGAATTGATATCAGCAAATCAATGATTGATATTTTATTTGAGAAGCTCGATAAAAATGAACATCATCGAATAAGTATCCAAAGCATAACCGATTTTCACTTTGATTTTAGGTTTGATCTTATTATAGCTCCATTCAGGGTTATAATGCATATATTGGAAAAAGAAGAACAACTAAAAGCCTTGAACAATGTGTACAATCATCTGGCTCCCGGTGGCCGGTTTATTTTTGATTCATTTATTCCCGACTTAAAACAATTAATTACAGGCCTAAATAACCATACCGACTTTGATGGTGAATACGAACCGGGCAAGAAGCTGAAACGGATTGCTTCTACTAAGCCCGATTTAATAAATCAGATAATCAACATTCATTTCAGGCTCGAG
>MENE01000162.1:434-1907 GCA_001769005.1 Bacteroidetes bacterium GWA2_31_9b
CGATTTTTTTTCAGATATGAGCTGGAGCATTTAATCGAACGATCAAACTTTAAACAATACAAAATTCTAGGTGATTATTTAGGAAATGATTTGTCTGAAAAATCGAAAGAGTTTATAGTGATTTGTCAGAAATAATAATGCGTTTGTATTGAAATTTAAAAAATAGGTTATGATAGATATTACTTCGCTTTTTAAAGTAACTTACGGATTATATATTGTCTGTTCGGGCAATGAAACTAAAGGAAATGGTTATATTTCCAATACTTTTTTTCAAGTAACATCAGAGCCTCCAAAATTTGCTTTATGTTGCAATAAAAATAATTTTACCAGCGAAATAATCGAAAAGCATGGGTTTTTCTCTGTATCTGTGTTACATCAAAAAGCTAATTCCGAAATATTCGGTCGATTTGGATACAAAAGCGGAAGAGATTTTAATAAAATGGAAGGAATGTTAATCAAATATGGGATTTCAGGAATTCCAATTGTTCTTAATGAAAGTATTGCATATTTGGAATGTAAGGTGGTTCAAAAGTTCGACGTAGGGACACATTGGTTATTCATTGGTGAATTAATCGATGCACAAGTTTTAGATGAAACAAATGACCCGATGACTTATGCATATTTTCATCAGGTAAGAAAAGGAGTTGCTCCCAAAAACGCTCCAACCTATATAGATCAAGCAAAACTGGCAACCAAAGTAAAGTCAGTAAAATTGGAGAAATTCAAATGCACAATTTGTGGACATATTTATGATGAAAACAAAGAAAAAATAAAATTTGCTAGTTTGGCGGCTAATTGGAAATGCCCTATTTGTGGTGCTGATAAAAAGGAATTTATTGTAATTTAACAGAAATAGAATAGATTAGAAATTATTCTTTCAATTTTTGAACAAATTAAATTTGTTTCCATCGGTGCAAAAATCAAGTTTAATGTTGTTTACAAATCTTTGATTATTTTTTTAACTGCGTAGCGGTTAAAGTATTGTAAAAAGAATTAGTAGTTTTATATTTCCCCAGGGGATAAATAATTAATTAATATAAATGAAACCAGGAACATTTACACAATTATATATCCAGTTTGTTTTTGCTGTTAAGAACAGGGATGCGGTGTTATCAAACAGAATAAGAAAAAGAGTATTCGAATATATAAGTGGAATAATTACCAACATGCAGCATAAATCAATCATAGTGAATGGTGTTTCAAGCCATGTTCATATTTTAATTGGTTTAAATCCATCAAAATCAATTTCAGATACAGTAAAGGAAATTAAAAGGAGCTCGTCAGTTTTTATCAATTCGGAGAAACTGTGTGCTGGAAAATTTGAGTGGCAGGAAGGCTATGGAGCGTTTACATATAGTCGTTCGCAGCTTGATTATGTTTATAAATATATATTGAATCAGGAGGAACATCATAAAAAGAAACCATTTAAAGAAGAATACATTGATTTTTTGAAAAAGTATGATATAGAATTTG
>MENE01000162.1:1937-4934 GCA_001769005.1 Bacteroidetes bacterium GWA2_31_9b
GTAACAGATGCAAATAAAAAGCTTGTTTAGCTTATATCGCGTAGCGATTATACTTTTGTAGGAATAGTTTATTAATAATTTTTTTAATTCCCCGTAGGGGATAAACAATTAGAATTATGGAAAAAATAATTATTTTTTTAGTCCTAAGTATTCCTGTAATCGCTTTATCGAGGAAAACTTTGTTTGACGTAAAAAGCCATGGATTTTACCGTTTTTTTGCTTGGGAATGCATGGTTTGGTTGTTGGTTTCGAATTATAAATACTGGTTTGAGAATCCTTTTAGTATTCTTCAGATATTTTCATGGTTGTTTCTTATTTTTGGAGCTTATCTGGTTATTGCAGGATTTATGGAGATACAAAAAAATGGAAAAGCAGAAAAAAGCAGAGAAGCAGAATCATTGTATCAGTTCGAGAAAACTACTGAGCTGGTTGATACCGGTATATTTAAATATATTCGTCATCCTCTTTATTCTTCGCTTATATTTTTAACATGGGGTATACTTTTCAAACACATTACAATTCCTTTGATTATAGTTGCTGTGGTATCAACAGTATTTCTTTATTTAACATCCATTACCGACGAAAAAGAATGCATTACCTATTTTGGTGATAAGTACAGGGATTATATGAAACGAACTAAACAATTTATCCCATTTGTAATTTAATATAAGTTATACTTGCAACCGAATTTAAAAAGAAATTAAAAATTATGAGTGGTACAAACAGATCAGAAATTAAACCTGGAATAAAAGTAGCTATTGTTCTCAAGAAAGATCAACGATCGGGAAAACTAACCGAAGGCATTGTTCAGGATATACTTACCAATTCGGCAACGCATCCACACGGAATAAAAGTAAGGCTCACTTCGGGTGAAGTAGGGCGTGTAAAAGAGATTTTACTACCTTAGTTTTAAATTACGGAACATAATTTATTTATAACAATTCTTTGTTTTTAAAAAATACTTACCTAATTTTACAAACCAAACGGTCGGTTTATGAACGAGACAAAAGAATATATTCTTAAAACATCGCTGATGCTCTTTCTGCAAAAGAGTTATAAAGATGTAACCATGAAAGAGATAGTTGAAAAAACAGGTCTTTCGAAAGGAGCATTTTATCATTATTTTACCAGTAAGGAAGAATTATATAAAGAAATTGTAAACTTATTTTTTTCGAGTGGAGCAATTGATTATTCAACATTTCCAAAGGATTCTCTTTTAACATTTTATAATTATTATGTTGAACACATGCGTATTACTTTTCAGAAAATGTACGAATTAGTGGGGCTTTCCGATGATGGTAAAGTAGCGGTAAACTTTTTTCTCATTATGTTCGAAGCCATTGGCAAGTTTCCTGAATTTTTAACTTTCGAACTCGAACAACATAAAAAAGATATTCAAGCCTGGATTCAAATTATAAATCATGCAAAAGAAACAGGTGAGATTAAAACCATTTCGTCTGACGAACAACTTGCAAATTTGTTTTTGTATTGCACCGATGGGGTTTTTATACGGTTTGTGAACAGCGATCAAAATACAAGTTATGAAGCCAACTTACTTTGTGCATTTGATTCAATTTACAATAACTTAAAAAACTAGCTATTTTTTTATAGCACAACAGACCGAACGTTCGGTATAGGTTTTTTAGAATAACAATATTAATTACGAAATGGGTTAAAACCCATAAAAGGGATTAGTTCATCAACCCTTGGCTTTAGCCAAGGGTAAAAGAAAGTTTTAGCTGAATAAGTAAAACTATTGAAAGCATAACTAACACAGGGCTTAAGCCCTGTGTTATAGAGAAATTTATGAATGAGGTCAAATTTATAGTAAAAGTTAATATACTAACCCTTGGCTTTAGCCAAGGGATATGGAAAAAAATGAAATGGACTTTAGTCCTTTTACGTATGATAAATTAAGAGTAATTAATAACAAACAATATGGACAACATGATCAGAACCGTTAATTTATCGAAACATTACAGCGATGTTAAAGCGGTTTCAGAGATTAACCTGAATGTACGCAAAGGAGAAATCTATGGATTTCTTGGATTGAATGGGGCAGGAAAAACAACTACTATCCGAATGCTTCTTGGTTTAATTCACCCAACTTCGGGCGAAGCATATATTTTAAATGAAAAAGTACATGCCAACCATAATGAATTATTCAAAAAGATAGGCAGTTTGGTCGAAATACCTTACTCGTATCCTAATCTTACTGTTCGCGAAAATCTTGAGATTGTGCGACGATTGCGGTTTATTAAAGATAAAAACGCAGTAAATAATGTTATCGAGAAACTTAAGTTGGATCAATATGCAAATCGAAAGTCAAAAAACCTCTCGCTTGGAAATGCACAACGGCTTGGGCTGGCTTATGCTCTTATTCATAATCCTGAAATATTAATTTTAGACGAACCAACCAATGGACTAGATCCTGCTGGTATTTTCGAGATTCGAGAAATGTTAAGCGATTTAGCTGCAAATCATGGAGTGACCGTATTTATTTCGAGCCATATTCTTGGCGAAATCTCACGATTTGCAACTCGAATAGGTATAATTCATCAGGGCAAAATGGTGCAGGAAATTGATGCAAATAAACTGGATGTTTTATGTAAAAAGCAATTGCTGATTGGAGCAAAAGATTTAGAATTAGCAAGAAAAATCATCTTACAAAATGGATATTCAAATCCAGTAGATCAAAATGGAATAATTCATCTTGATGACACTAGAGCCATTGAGCATCCGGAGCAGATTGCTATAATTTTGGTAAATGCCGGTTGTCAGCTAACCTTATTAAAAGTGGATGAGGAAAACCTTGAATCGTATTTTTTAAGAACTATTGAAATGAATGGAGGTACAAAATGAAAAATATATTTGTTGCACTTGCTGCAGAATGTATAAAAATGCGCAGATCAAGAATCTTTTGGATAACTATAGGCTTATTTATCTTTATTCCTGTAATGATGGGTTTATTAATGCTTGTTGCACAACATCCCGAAA
>MENE01000162.1:4942-7324 GCA_001769005.1 Bacteroidetes bacterium GWA2_31_9b
CTGTTGGATTAATCGGCTTTGGCTTTGTAACTGCATGGATTTTTGGACGCGAACATATTGAGAGAACAATTACAAATATTATGTCATTACCTGTTTCTCGACAAGCAATTGTATCAGCAAAATTTATTGTTGTTTTTGGATGGTCTGCTATACTCGTTTTGGTTTTATTGATTTCGGGTTTACTAATGGGTTATATTATTTCTATTCCTGGATGGTCTGAACATGTTTTCAAAGAATTTTTAAATAAATATATTCTTATTTCAGTTTTAACCATTTTGCTAAGCAGTCCGGTAGCATTTATTGCTGGATATGGACGAGGAATAATTGCTCCAATAGCATTTGTAATTTTTATGCTAATAATGGCTCAGTTTGTTGCTTTGGTTGGTTGGGGGCCTTACTTTCCATGGGCTATTCCCGGTGTGATATCGGTAAAGGATGGGACAGAAGGAATGGAAATAGTTTTTGCTAGCTACATTATTGTATTAATAACAAGTTTAATTGGATATTTTGGAACGATTGCATGGTGGAAATACGCTGATCAGAAATAAAATAGAAAAGGTAAAATTAAAAGCGTAACTTTGTGTCAGATTATATTTCTTTTCTAGGAGTGTAGTTTAGAATATCCCCGTGTATGGTTGCTCGGGGATATTTGTTTTTACAGATTTATTGTACAGGTAAATTTGTATGCGAAATTATCAGCCGTTTTAAGATAAGAATATGAACCGTATCGGTAAAAAGCCCCAAATCCAATTCCAATAAATTGTTGTTTCAGGATATTATTTATTAAAATTCCACTTTCATAGTACCCTTTGTTCATCGATTGTATTGTCTCTAAAGATTGATGTTTGGGATTAAAATCAATTTCTCCGATTCCAAAATTACTTGCTAATATAAATTTAGGAGCATAGTTTTTAATCCTGAAAAAGCTTCCAAGTTCCTGTCTGAAAAAAATAGAAAAGAAACGATCGTTATAAAACTCATTCATTTGCATGGCTGCAAAACTGTTTTCTGCATCCAGATCGAAGGAGTGATTATTTGCATGCCCGGTATATAATTTCGATAAAGGTACTTCTCCATCTACAAGTCCTCCAACTAATGTAAGCTTCGTTTTTCCCAATGTCTTAATTCTGAACGTTTGAGATAGCTTCAACTCATATTTGGTATATTCAAATTCGCCATTATACAGGTTTAATCCTCTGGTTATATTCCCATAAATAACAGGATAATCGGTTCCCATGGAATAACTATACTTTTGTGTCTGCATAAATTTTTCATGGTATGCATACTTGAATTGAATACCAATTTCGGAAAAAGTAAACCGATTTACAGCATTGTCAACACTGGTTCCATAGCTGTATCCATCGGTGCTTTCAAAAATTTCGTTGCTAAAATATATTTTTGTATTCAGGTAATTAAAGGCTCTGAACGAATATGAAAGTTTCTGAATATCAACCTTATCCATATTTGAAATAATAAATTTTCTGTACAACTCAGTAGTTGTTAAATCAAGTTTCTCAAAAAAAGAATAACCGGCTTTCTCTGTCACATCATTGGAGTATGAGAAATGTAGTTTGCTTTCCGACTTTTTATGAATAGTTAGAATAAGATCGGCTCCATATTTAAAATCCTTATCGTTAAACCCATATCCAAAGTAACCGCCAATTTCAAAAACTCGCGATAGCTTTTTATTTGTCATTAAACCCAATCCCAGTCGCCAGCCTTCGTAATTATTGTAATCAACGATTTTGTTAATAGGGAAATTGAAAATACCGTAAGGAATAGAACCGTTTATAATTGCTTCGTAACCTGCAAGTTTGGATTCAAGGTTTTCTGCTTTTGAAATGCTATCTATCAGAACATAAGTAAGTGAATCTTTTTTGTATAAAGGCTCAGATCTATTTTCGTTCCAGTAAACATCGGTTTTTTCGTTGGCATCAGGGAGTATTTTTACTTCAACCTGCGAAAAATCTTTTGAGCTTAATGTTGGATTTAAATTGATATCTGTAATGTACGACCGGCCAACAGCTACCATCTGGTATGTTATATTTTGCGATGCTTTCAGAACATTATCAAAAATTATTTCGGTATGTAACTCTTTTGGAAACCATTGCTGATTATTCACAAATTCATAGTTCTGCTTAATACTAACCATCATTCCAAAATCTTTTTCGAGTGGCTCTGCAACTACCGATTGAATAGCATATCCATTGGTGTTGATATGAAGGAAGCCTTTTAATCCATCGAATGTTTTGTCTTTTTTTGGTCTGTATGAGATTATAAAAACTGTATCGCCAGATGTAGTATATAATGTATCTTCGAGTAAGAAAAAATAGCGGTTTGTACTGCCCTTACTAATTGGGTTAATATACATTTTATCAAAAA
>MENE01000163.1:0-418 GCA_001769005.1 Bacteroidetes bacterium GWA2_31_9b
ATTATCTTCTTCGGGTATTACTAGCCCTGTTTATAATGCTGGTTTTAATTATCTCGATGCCGATATTGTAGGAACTGAAGCAAGTATTTATGCTGCACAGTATAATGGTTCCACACGTTCATTATATTCAACTGTTAATACAGCATCAAATTTAGTTAATGTTGTTGGGTTATCAACTTTTTATGACTATACCGGAGTCGATGGAACATCTCCGGGAGTTACACTAACTTCAGGAGTTTCGGCTAAAACAAATGCAGCATTCTCGGTTACTTTTACATTCACCGAAAGTGTTACAGGATTTGATATTGGAGATATTAGCGTTACAAATGCTACAAAATCTGCATTTTCTGGTTCTGGTGCTGTTTATACAGCAACAATTACTCCAAGTGCAAATGGTGCAGTAACTGTAAAAGTACTG
>MENE01000163.1:532-2814 GCA_001769005.1 Bacteroidetes bacterium GWA2_31_9b
ATAAATGCAGCATTCTCTGCAACATTCACATTTACAGAGAGTGTTACAGGATTTGATATTGGAGATATTAGCGTTACAAATGCTACAAAATCTGCATTTTCTGGTTCAGGTTCAGTTTATACTGCAACAATTACTCCTAGTGCAAGTGGCACAGTAACTGTAAAGGTATTGGCTGGAGTTGCTCAGGATGACGCAACAAATCAGAACACTTTGTCTAACACACTTTCAACTATATACGATAACGTTAAACCAACTCCAACATTCACATCAACAGCTACATCACCAACAAATTTAGAACCTTTTGTTCTGCAAATTAAATTTAGTGAAAAGATAACTGGTAGTAGTTTTGGATTGGAGGATCTTGTTGTTAGTAATGCTACAAAAAGCGACTTAACTTCTGTTGTAACTGACTCAATATGGACAGTAAACATTTCACCATCTGCTGATGGGTTAGTTACAGTTAATATGGCAGCTGGTTTGGTTACTGATTATGCAGGAAATACTAGTGATATAGCTTCAGAATACAGCATTACATATGATGGAACAAAACCTAATGTAGCAATTACATCAACTGAACCTAATCCTACAAAAAATAATACTTTTATTGCAACTATTACATTTGACGAAGATGTAATCGGATTTGTTAGTGGTAATATTTCTGTTTCAAATGGTTCTGTTACCGGTTTTGTAAATGTAACTCCAAACCGCGTTTGGAATGCAACTATAGATCCTGATGCAAATGGATTAGTTACTGTAAATATTGCAGCTGATCTTGTACCCGATAATGCAGGAAATACAAATAATGCATCAAACCTATTTTCAATAACATATGATACATCGGCTCCATTTGTTAGTAATTTGTATCCTGATGATAATCAGCTTAATGTATCAATAACCGATAATCTACAAATTACATTTAATGAAAATGTTATGCTCGGAACCGGAAATATTGAAATACGAAGAACTTCTGATAATGTTATATTTGAAAGTATTAACGTAACTACATTATCAGGTAATGGTACTTCAACAATTGTAATTAATCCAATATCTGATTTTGACAGTCAAATAGAATATTATGTTTTAGTACCTGCTACAGCATTTAAAGATGCAGCCGATAATTATTATGCAGGAATATCTTCTACAACTGCATGGTCATTTACAACTGCTGATGTAAATAATCCAATAATATCAACTTTATTACCACTTGATAATGCAGTAAATATATCTGTTTCAACTAATCTTGTAATTACATTTAATGAACTTGTAAATAAAGGAGCAGGTTATATTACAATTAAAAAAATATCTGATAATTCAATAGTTGAACAAATTCTGGTTACATCTGCTCAGGTTACTGGCCAGGGTACTTCAACAATAACAATCGATATTTCTTCTAATTTAAATGGTGAAACAGGTTACTATATTTTAATAGATGCAACGGCATTTGAAGATGGGGATGGTAATGATTTTGCAGGAATTTCTTCTTCATTATACTGGAATTTTACAACTGCTGATATTTCTGAACCTATTTTAAGCTCACTTAATCCTTTAAATGAATCAACAAATGTTTCTGTTTCTACTAATCTTTTAATTACATTCAACGAAATTGTAAATAAAAATGCAGGTTTTATAACAATAATGAATGAAACTACATCATCAATACATGAAACAATAAACGTTACTTCCGGACAAATTACAGGCGAAGGAACTAATGTAATTACAATCAATCCATCTTTAGATTTTAATAGCGAGTCAAATTATTATGTATTAATTGATAATGGCGTTTTGCGTGATGTTTCAAATAATAATTTTGCTGGTATTTCTAGTTCAGCAATCTGGTCATTTACATCAGAAGATATTATTGCACCAACGGTTGTAGTTTCTTCTTCTGAACCAAATCCAACAAACAACATGTTTGAAGTAACCTGTGAATTTAGTGAAGATATTCAAAATTTTACTATTGGAGATATTTCTTCAAATAATGGAAATCTTTCAGACTTCATTAAAATAAATGATAATACATTTACTGTAAATGTTTCACCTATTGCAAACGGAACAGTATCTGTTCAAGTTACCGAAGCAGTGTGTCAGGATTTAGCTGGGAACTATAATACAGCATCCAATACATTTGAAATTGAATATGATAATGTTCAACCAACTGTTCTAATTTCAACATTAGAAGCTAGTCCAACAAATAATTCACTATTTGATATTCAGATTGATTTCAGCGAAGAAGTTTCAGGTTTCTCATCTGGTGATATTATAGTTGTGAATGGAATTCTGTC
>MENE01000163.1:2876-3204 GCA_001769005.1 Bacteroidetes bacterium GWA2_31_9b
CAGTAACTGTTAATATTAATTCTGGAGTTGCAACTGATAATGCCGGGAATAGCAATACAGCTGCTACTGAGTTTTCTGTAACATTTGATAATACTTACCCAACAGTTGTAATAACAAGTTCAGAACAGAATCCTACAAATAATTCTGTTTTTGAAGTAACTTTAACTTTTAGCGAAGAAGTAATAAGTTTTATTGCTTCTGATATTCAGGTTACGAACGGAACATCTTCAAATCTTCAAACTTCCGATAATATTGTATTCACAGCTGATATTACTGCATCTGCAAGTAATGTTGCCGTACAGTTATTAAGTGGAGAAACATTTGATTT
>MENE01000163.1:3228-9802 GCA_001769005.1 Bacteroidetes bacterium GWA2_31_9b
AACGAAGTAGTTGAAGGGTTTGATGTTGGTGATATAATTGCAGTCAATGGTAACGTTTCTAATATGAATACAACTGATCATATTGTTTATACTGTTGATATTACGCCAGTGATTGTTGGAACAGTAACTGTTGATATAAATGCTGGTGTTGTTTCAGATTTGGCTGGAAATGGAAATACTGCAGCAACACAATTTAGTATAGAATACTTAGGCTCAAAACCTGAAGTAATAATTTCTTCTATTACTACTAGTCCAACAAATTTATCATCAATAACATTGGATATCGTATTTACAGAATCAGTAAATGGATTTGATGAGTCAGACATTCAAGTTACCAATGGAGATGTTACAAATCTTACAACAACAAATAACATTAATTTTGCTGTTACATTATTGCCCGACATCGAAGGTGAAGTTACGGCATATATACCAGCTGATGTAGCAACAAATTCTATTGCAAATGGAAATACAGCATCGAATACCTTTGCAATTTTCTATGATATAACTGCTCCATCAGTAGCAATTACTTCATCAGAATCTAGCCCTACAAACAGCAATTCAATACCACTTACTATTACATTTAGCGAAAATGTAACAGGATTTGAATTGGGTGATATTGCAGTTCAAAATGGTAGTGTTTCAGATATTTCAAATATTGATAATGTATATTCTATAACACTTATTCCTTCGGGAGATGGAATTGTAATTGTTAACATTGCAAGTGCCATAGCTAATGATTTGGCCGGTAATACAAATACTTCAGCTTCTGAGTTTTTAATAATCTATGATGGTACAAGTCCAACAGTTACTATTACATCAACCGCCGATAATACAATATCTATACCTCAGTTTACAGCAAATATTCAATTTAGTGAAGAGGTTAATGATTTTGTAAATTCCGATATTACTTTGGGAAATGCTACTCTCAATAGCCTAACAACTACAGACAATATTCTGTATATAGCTACTATTTCGGCAATAAATCAAGGAATTGTAAATGTTAATATAGCTGCTGGCGTAACAACAGATTTTGCTGGAAATAGTAATATAGCAGCAAGTCAGTTTACAATTACTTACGATCCTTCTGTTGGAATTGATAATGTTGACCAGTATCAGATTATGATATATTCAAATCAAGCTGAAGTAATAATAGAAATAAGTAATCCGAATAATATCAACTTCCAACATGGACAAATTGAAATATATAATATTATTGGAGTGCCTGTTTTAATTAAAAAAATGGATAATTTTTCAAAACAAAGAATACCAATAAATAATGTTTCAACGGTTTATATTGTTAAACTTAATTTGGATGGCAAAGTATATATGAAAAAAGTTTTTGTAAACAGATAATATAAATGCACTAAAACTAACATTAAGACAAAATACTTTTTAGTATTTTGTCTTTTTTTTTTATATTTATATGTTTTTTATTTGTTTTAAAAATTAATAGGATGAGAAAGATAATTTTAATATTTCTGGTTGTTCTGATACAATTGCCATTAATTGCACAGATTAATAAAAACGGCATCCCTTTTATTAAAAATTTCACTAAAGATGATTATAACGCGGCTGAGCAAAACTGGGCTATTTGCCAGGATAATAGAGGTGTTATGTATTTTGGGAATAACGACCAGGGAGTAATAGAATTTGATGGTGTTAATTGGAATAACTTTCCCCTTTTAAATGGCTCAATAGTTAGATCCTTGGCTTGTTCAAACGAAGGTATTGTATATGCTGGAGGAATAGAAGAGTTTGGTTATTTAGCACCCGATATCAATGGTTTAATGAATTATCATTCATTATCAAATCAGATAGATTCAATTAAATTTAAAGATGTATGGAAAATATATACTTTAAATGAATATGTATATTTCTGTACTAATTATGAAATTTTTAAATTTTCTAATAAAAAATTAATAAAAATATATCAAACTCTTGAAAAATCATCATTTTTAAGTTTCTTGGTTAATAATAAAATATACTGGGGAAGTATTAATAATGGATTAAGTGAACTAACTGAGGACTCAGTTATCCTTTCTAAAGGAAATGAATTTTATAAGGAATTGGATATTTTTGTTATGCTACCCTGGACCGATAATGAAATATTAATTCTAGCAACTGGACAGGAAACAGGTCTGGGTGTATATATTTATAACACTTCAAGTGGCTTATCCCAAAATTTAAGTACTCAAGGTAAAAATTATAATAAACTTGTAAAATTGCTTAATGAATCTCAAGTTTATAACGGTATTAAACTTTCTAACGGTAACTATGCATTAGCTACTTTAAATAATGGAAGTATTATTTTTAACAAAAATGGAGAAATTATCTATCAGTTTAATACAGAAAATGGTTTAACAGATAATACAATAATTAATTTATTTGAATCTAAAGATGGTAATTTATGGTTTGGTTTAAACACAGGTATTGCTTATGCAGAACTTTCTACTCCATTTACCAGATTAGGCCAGGAATATGGATTCGAAGGAATTGTGCTTGATGTTTTTCGATTTAATAATACTTTATTTATATCAACAAATAATGGAATTTTTTATTTAGACTATAATACTAAAGATTTACCTAAATTTATTAAAATTGATGTTGAAATACTTGGACAGACAGTTTGGCAAATAAATAAATATATAGATTCTGAATCAAAAAAAGAATTATTGCTTTTTGCCACAGCTTTTGGAGTATGGAAGTATAATTCAAGTTCTCATCTAGAAAATTTAACTATTGATAAACCTTATCATACAAAGGTTATTTACCAATCAAAAATTCATCCAGAAAGACTTTATATTGGATATGAAAATGGTATAGCTTATTTAGAATATAAAAATGGAAAATTTACTGATAAAGGAAAGTTAATTAATTGTTCAGACTATATTGAATCAATTGTAGAAGATAATAAAGGGAATATATGGCTTGGGACTCAATTAACAGGTGTTATCAAAATTAATCCTAATTTATCATTTACAAAATTTGATTTAAATAATGGTTTACCTGATATGAAAGATAATAAGGCCTACTTAATTAATAATGAAGTTTTGTTATCTACAGCAAAGGGAGTTTATTATTATGATTCAATAAATAATACATTTTTAAAATATAAAGGTTTTGGTGAAAAATATTATTCAAGTACCGATAATATTAAACAGATTTATTTAAATAATAAAGATGAATTGTGGTTTGTTTTAGTAAATCCATTAACTAATAATGAGTATATAGAAAAATTGAAAATTAGCAATGACAGTATTACGATTCATGATGTTCCATTTAAAAGGCTGCTAAAGAATTCTTTTTATAAAATTTTTGACGATAATGATAAAGGTACATGGATAGCAACATCTAATGCTATATATAATTATAATGTAAATGCACAAGATAATTTTTCTAAAAATTATTTTAGTTTAATACGTAAAACTGAAATTGGAATTGATTCAGTAGTTTTTTGGGGAACATTTTATAAAGATTCAATAAACTTTATTGTTAATAAAAATCAACCTGAGATTCTTAAACAAATTTTATCATATAAATATAACTCAATTCTATTCAATTATTCATCTCCTTATTTTCCTATGGAACAATTAAAGTACAGTTATAAATTGGAAGGATATGAAAAAGAATGGTCGAATTGGGGATCAAAATCAGATAAAGAATATACTAACCTTAACTCTGGTTCATATGTTTTTAAAGTTAAAGCTCAAAATATTTATGAAATTGAAAGTGAAGTTGCCGAGTTTGAATTTTCGATTCTCCCACCTTGGTATCTTACAATTTGGGCTTATATGCTATACTTTTTAATGGCAATCGGTGTAATAGTAATTATTGTTAAGCTTTATACACGTAAACTACAACTCGAAAAAATCTGGTTGGAGCAAGTTGTTAAGGAAAGAACAGAAGAAGTTGTAAAACAAAAAGATGAAATTGCTGATAAAAACAAAAGTATTACCGATAGTATAGAATATGCAAAACGTATTCAAAATGCCGTTTTACCATCGAAAGAACTTGCTCAGGAAATATTACCCGAACATTTCATATTATTCCGTCCACGCGATATTGTGAGTGGCGACTTTTACTGGTTTACTAAAAAAGATAATCTGCTTATTATTATTGCTGCAGATTGTACAGGTCATGGTGTTCCGGGTGCATTCATGAGTATGTTGGGAGTATCTTTTATAAACGAAATAGTAAATAAACACGATGTTATTTATGCTGGAGATATACTTACCCATTTGCGGTCCGATGTAAAAAGAACTCTTTCACAAACAGGTAAAGAAGGAGAAGCAAAAGATGGTATGGATATAGCTCTTTGTATTGTTGATATTGAAAATATGAAAATGCAATATGCCGGAGCTTATAATCCAATGTTTATGTTTCGTAATAACGAACTTATTGAATACAAGGCCGATAGAATGCCTATAGGTATTTATGTTAAAGAAAAAGAATCATTTACAAATAACGAAATTGATTTACAAAAAGGTGATGTTTTCTATTTGTTCTCCGATGGTTATCAGGATCAGTTTGGTGGCGAAACTGGAGAAAAGTTTAAAACTAAAAATTTTAAAGAATATCTACTTCAAATTCATCAAAAACCAATGGCAGAACAACGCGAATTGCTTAATGCAAACATTGATAAATGGAGAGGCAGATGGGAGCAGGTAGATGATATTATTATTTTAGGAATTAAAATTTAAATAAAGAAAACCGGAAAGTTCCGGTTTCTTTATTTAATTCCTGTTGTAAAATTCTTTTCTTCTTTTAATCTTGATACTTCATATTCTTTCATGAAAATCTCAGTTTTTTGATGGTATAGAATTCTCGAAATTAGAAATGCTATAAATACTAGTATTAAATTTAATACTGATGATTTAAAAATCTCACTAACTTCCCGTTCAAATACCAAAGCAATAATTATAAAAAAAAATATGCTTATAAATAATTGAAGTATATATTTATAAAACGAAAAATAAAAAACAATTGATGTTAAAAAAACAGCAATAATATATAATTGAATTACAATTTCTTCCTCAAATGAAGATAAACTTGCATCTGATGCAAACCAACATAATGTTGATAATGAAATAATAAAATGAATCGTTTTGTAATATTCTCTGATATTTTTTGCCGACTTGGTTTGATTAAAAAATATATATAGAGTGAAAATTACAGAAAAAACAATTAAAACAATATCAAGTTTAAATTGAATAATGAAATTACCATGGGTTAATAAACTTTGATTAAAAAAAACATCGTAAGATGAAATAAAAAGAGAATAAACAACCAAAGCTATAGTAAAGTATTTTGCCCTCATATTGTTAATGTAACAAAACTTTTTTTCAATATCACTTTTTAAGTATGGAGGAATAAGTTGTGGTTTTAAGAAGTCTAGCATATTTAAATTTTAAACTAAAGTTATTTGAATTCTCGCAATTATTCAAATATTCAATGAATAAATGTCTATAATGCTGACTATTTGACATATACAAAATATTAAATTCAAAAAACAAAGAATAAAAAAACCGCTTGATAAAAGCGGTTTTTTGTGAACCTGGAGGGACTCGAACCCCCAACCTTCTGGTCCGTAGCCAGATGCACTATCCATTATGCTACAGGTCCATTTGAGTTTGCAAATATATAAAAAATTATTAATTCCCTACCATATTCATTCGCTGTATTTAAAAATTATGCATTTAATTATAAAATGCATAACTATTCAATGATTCCAAAGAATTTGGCAGTACTAAGAACCTTTATATACAAATATTTCTTAAATTTGATACAAATAGAAATTTTTAATACTCTCAATATCATGAAAAAATTTATTAAATGGTTTTTTAGTACTGTAATTATATTTATTGTACTGTTAATAGCTCTAATGATTATAATACCTTATTTCTTTAAAGATGAAATTCTAAGTAAGGTGAAAAGTGAAATAAATAAAAGCGTAAACGCAAAGGTTGAATTTACAGATGTTACTTTATCATTATTTAAAAGTTTTCCCGATTTTAATCTTGGATTAATTGATTTATCAGTTGTTGGAGTTGATAAATTTGAAAAAGATACTTTTCTTTATCTAAAATCATTCAATGTTGAAGTAGATTTAATGAGTGCATTAGGTAAGAATATTGTTGTAAAAGGTATAGTGCTAAATCAACCATTTATACACGCAAAAGTTTTAGCCGATAGTTCTGCTAATTGGGATATTGTAAAACCAACTGAAGAAGTTCAAGAAGAAGTTGAAGAGCTATCAACTGAATCTTCCGATTTTAAATTGGAACTTCAAAAATTCCAGATTAATAATGCAACAATTATATATAGCGATGTAACCTCGGATATGGATGCTTCTTTAAAGAATCTTAACTTTTTGTTAAAAGGTGATTTTAGTGCTGATTATTCCGATCTTTCAATAAATACTACTATTGAAAAAACGAATGTAAAAATGGAAGGTATTCGATACTTAAAAGATGCACAATTTGGATTCGATGCTGCCATTGGTGCTGATTTAGTTAAAAATATTTATACGTTTAAAGAAAACGTATTATCAATAAATGATATTGAATTAGCATTT
>MENE01000163.1:9875-17438 GCA_001769005.1 Bacteroidetes bacterium GWA2_31_9b
AATCACTTTTGTCGATGGTGCCTGTAATTTATATGCAAGGATTCGAAGAATTGAAAACAAGTGGAAATTTGACCTTAAATGGAGAAATTAAAGGCATTATGAATGATTCAATTACTCCTTCAGCTAATTTGCGATTAATTGTCGAAAACGCAATGTTTCAATATCCCGATTTACCAAAATCTGTTGAAAATATTAATATCGATTTAGCTGTATTTTATGACGGAGTAAATAACGACAATACTAAAATCGATTTAAATAAATTTCATCTCGAAATGGCTCAAAACCCATTCGATATTGTTATGCATGTTCGAACTCCAATGAGTGATCCATTTATTGAAACAAAAATGGTTGGTAAAATAATTTTAAAATCATTTAAGGATATTATACCAATGGAAAATGCAAATATCGACGGGGAAATTAATGCCGATGTTTCTATTGCTGGAAATCTTTCAACCATCGAAAATGAAAAGTACGAAGATTTTAAAGCATCAGGAAAATTACAATTGAAAGATTTTATTTACGAAAGCAATGATTTACCTCAAACAGTAAAAATAATTGAAACAACATTCAACTTTACACCTAAATATCTTGAACTACAATCATTTAAATCTCAAATAGGAAAAAATGATTTTAATTTAAATGGAAAAATTGAAAATTATATTGCTTATGTACTTAAAGATGAAACTATTAAAGGGAATTTTAATTTTAGTTCAACTTTTATAGATGTAAATGAGTTTATGACCGAAGATACTGATGAAACAGTTACAGATACAACAGAAGTACCTATGACAGTTTTTGAAGTACCCGGAAATGTTGACTTTACTTTGCAATCAAGTCTTGGCCATATTTTATATGATAAAATGGATATTACAAACCTGAAAGGTATCTTTATAGTTAAAGATAAAAAGGTTGTAATGAATAATCTAAACATGAACCTTTTAGATGGGTCCATTGGAATTAATGGTGAATATAACACACAGGATATTACTAAACCTTCTGTTGCAATGGCTCTTGATATTCGCGATATGGAAATTCAAACTGCTGTTCACTCAATTGATATGATTGGTAAAATGGCTTCAATTCTCGAAAATTGCAAAGGCAAAGTTTCAATAAAATTTGATTATACCAGTTTACTGGATTCTACAATGAGCCCTGTGTTAAGTTCAATTGAAGGTTATGGAAGGTTACAGTCTAAGGAAATTCAGGTAGTAAACTCAAAAACACTGGATAAACTTTTTGAATTAGTTAAGATTGGTGATAAATCAGGAAGTTCATTTAAAGATGTAAATGTTAGTTTTAAAATAAGTAATGGTAGAATTAATGTTGAGCCATTCGAAACTAAAGTAGGTGATATAAAAATGTTACTTGGTGGTTCACATGGTGTTGATCAAACAATGGATTACGATTTAGCTTTAACAGTACCTATGAGCTATTTTGGTTCTGCTGCAAATCAAGTATTAGAAGGTTTGTTAAATACAGCATCTTCGAAAGGGGTTAATATTGAAAAGACACAGAGCGTTAAAATAAATGCCAAGATTACTGGAACAACAACAGATCCTAAAATATCGCTTGGAAAAGGAACTACCGATTCTGGTGATTCAAAATCGACTAAAGAACAACTAAAAGATGATGTTAAAGCAAAAGCAGGAGAGGAGTTATCTGTTCAGGCTGCTAAAATAATTGAAGATGCCGAAAAAGAAGCTGCAAAACTTAAAGAAGATGCCCAGTTAGCTGCTGATAAAATTTTAAAAGAAGGAAATGAAAAAGCTGATGCATTGGTTAAGAAAGCTGCAAAAGAAGGTGCTTTAGCAAAAATTGCTGCAGAAAAAACAGCAAAAGAAGTTAAAAAAGAAGCTAAAAAGAAAGCCGACAACTTGGTTAAAGAAACCGGGGTTAAAGCTGATAAGTTGGTAGAAGATGCAAAAATTAAGGCTGATAAGTTACAAGCTGGTGGGAATTAGTAAATCAAAATTATAGGCAATAAAAAACCTTCTGTTTTAGCAGAAGGTTTTTTTATTTTATATTGAAAATTAAAATCTTTTTTCTTTGATTCTAGCTTTTTTACCGGTTAAATCACGTAGGTAGAAAATTCTTGCTCTACGTACTCTACCTTTTTTATTTAACTCAATTTCCTCAATAAAAGGTGAGTTAACTGGGAATATTCTTTCTACACCAACTCCACCTGAAATCTTCCTTACAGTAAATGTTTCGCCAATACCACTTCCTTTTCTTTGAAGAACAACACCTCTATAATTCTGAACTCGTTCTTTGCTACCTTCTTTAATTTTATAATGAACGGTAATTGTATCGCCAGCTTTAAATTCAGGAACTTCCTTTTTTACAGCCAATTCTTTTTCTACAAGTTTCATTAAATCCATCCTAATATACGTATTTAAGTTTTTGAATTCTTTTTAAACAGAGCGCAATATTACAAATATTTTTTTGATTATAATAATAATTTGCTTTAAAAATGATTATTTATCCGTAAATACTGAAATATTTCTGATTGCAAAGTTCTTCAAAATTTAACTTATTTCAAAGGCAATAATAATAATTTTTTTAAAATGACTTAAGTGTCAGATATTCAGGATTTAGTTTTAAGTTAATCTATTTGCGAATAAGCGCATATGATTATGCGATGATTAATCTTCTTTATTGACTTATCAAAATCAATTTAGTTTATTATTGAAAAATATAGTAATGATTTATCAAACTAAATAAAATAAAAAAACCGCTGATTTTTTCAGCGGTTTTATCTTTTTATAAGATTCATTAATGACTATTACCTATAGCTTTTAATTTATCTCCGGTTTCTTTTACAATTGTTCTATAATAATCTTCGTTATAACCAGGTTGTTTTACCGAAGGAGTCGTATATGCATTTCCAGCGGGAACAGGACGAACTTCTTTTATATTGCCATCCATATATTTTGTAAATAAATGAGCATACAATTCCTTCCATTTATAAACAGTATTATCACCTTGTTTAACAGAATAATCTGTAATAATTTCAATAGCTAATTTTGGATTTGTTTTAAATAATTCTGAGGCGTCTTTATCAATGCTTTTAATTTCTTCAATATATCCAAATTCAAGTTTTTCCTGTAGAGGTTGAATATCTTTAATCATATCTGAATAACGTGTATATGCAAAATTCGAAACCTGGTTGAATACCCAGAAAGCAGCATTATCACTAAATTCCATTATTGAACCGTTTCCTACGGCAAAAGTTTCAGGAACACGTGTCATACCACAGTACATTGGTGAATAAACAGTTGTATAGGTATCATCAACTCCAAACCAAATAATTCCACCAATTGGATTTGGTAACCAATTCCTACTTTGTGCTATAAAAGAAAAACCGGTTTGTTGTGTTGAAATAGCTCTTTCATGAATATATCCAACTCCATCAACTTCCCATGTCATAGGTCTCCAGCGAACAATTGATTTATAAGGGCCAGCACCAATATCTTGAGTCATATCCATAGGTGTATTCTGATAGTAATCGCGCATTAATTGCATTACATCATGAACAGTTAATTTATTATCAACTTTAACCCATAAAGGCATTCTGTTTTTAAGATCTTTACCCATTGCATAATCCAAATACTGACCCATTTGACTATTTACTTTGTTAAAGCCTGAAAAAACGCGAGCTTCGCAAAAACGTGCACCTCCGAAATCTAAAGGTGCATATGTATCGGAAAAACTAAAATCAGCATCAGTACCAGTATAATATCCTTTTGCGCGAGCAAAAGAAATTACATCAATAGAATGAAAAGTAGTTTGTTTTGGGTCATCAAAGTTGTTTTTCTTGCTAAATGGAAATGTTGTAATTCGTGCATGGTTAGCGTGTCCTGAAATATAACCATCAGGAATCATACGTGCAACCCAAACAGCACCTGTAACTCCAGAACCTTTTCCAATAAGTTCCATTATCCAAACTTCATTAGCATCAGAAATCGAGAAAGATTCACCAGTGCTGTAATAACCATATTTACTAACAAGATCAGTCATTATTTGAATAGCTTCACGAGCAGTTCTTGCTCTTTGAAGTGCTGTATAAATTAAGGTTCCATAATCTACCAAGCCTGTTGTATCTTGTAATTCTTCACGACCAGTAAAAGTTGTTTCACCTATTGCAACTTGGTTTTCGTTCATATTTCCAACTACATTATAGGTATGTTTTGCTTGTGGTATTTCACCAAGGTATTTACCTGTATCCCATTCGTAAATTTTCATCAAGGTACCATCAGGATAATCAGCTGCTGGCCAATGATACAATTCTCCAAAAAGAACATGCGAATCAGCTGAGTATGATATCATGGTTGATCCATCAACTGTTGCTCCTTTTGATATTATAAAATTTGAACATGCATAGCTTGATGAATTCATCAATACCATGGATAAGATTGCAAAAGAGATTGTTAAGATTGATTTTTTCATGGTTTATGTATTATTAATTATTTGTAATTTTTATTTCTGACTTTGACAAAAATAGATAAATATTTAATTTTTAAAAGAGTTTATTTCGTTGATATTTTAAAACATCAGTTCCACAATTTTTTTACGATCATCATCAGTAAATTTGTGAACCATACCATCAATTTGATTTTTTATCATCTGATCAATGATTTCATCTTTTTTATCGTTATGAATATTGATATCTGATAAACGAACAGGACAAAGAATCGATTTAAAAAATTTCTCGAGTAATGTAATTGTTTCATCGGCTGAATTTGTTCCGAACAGTTGATTTCCCAATTTTGTAATTCTTTCCGGAATCCTGTTTTTTTGTAAACGAAGCCATGCAGGATATGCAATTGTAAGAGTAGCCCCATGAGGAGTATCAAATAAAAAAGATAAGTTATGCCCAATATCATGAACTCCCCAATCGCCATATTTACGGCCATAACTTGTTAATCCATTTAATGCTGCAGTAGCTGCCCACATAATTTTGGAACGATATTCATAATTCTCAGGATCATTTAAAACCAATGGTCCATATTCCATTGCTTCTTTAATAATTGCTTCGACAAACCTATCTGAAAGCGATGCATCACCATCGCCAAAATATGCTTCCAAACTATGAGCAATTAAATCAGCAATTCCATATGCAGTATAATTTTTAGGAACACTATATGTAAATTCTGGATCAAGAAATGAATGATTTGGATACATTAACGGTGACACATATCCGATTTTTTCTTTTGTTTTATGATTTTGAAGAACGGCAGCTCCGTTCATTTCTGTGCCTGTAGCAGCAAGAGTTAAAACAGCAATTAATGGTTTTGTAGTTGTCGGTTTCGATTTATATTTCATTATTGCCCACGGATCGGTACCATTTGCAATTGATAATGCTGTAATTTTTGCAGAGTCAATAACACTTCCTCCTCCAACTGCAACTATTACATCAATATGATTTAGTTTACCTAGCTGGGCTGCTTCTAACACATCATCAACCAAAGGATTTGATTTTATACCCGAAAATTCTGTAATTTCAGCATTTATTGAATTCAGTTGTTGAATAATTTTAGTATAAATTCCATTTTTCTGAACAGAACCTTTTCCATACATAAGAAGTACTCTTTTACCATACTCAAGAACTGTTTCTCCAAGTTGATCGGTTACACCCTTACCAAAATGTAATTTTGTAGGGTTGTATGCTGTAAAGTTTTCCATAATTTTTTTAATTATTTCTGCTTATAAAAATAATTAAATGTATAGACAACTGTAAAGGAAAATAGTTTAAAAATTGAAAGTTATAGTGAAATTATGAAGTAATTTTTTATTCTATGGTTCAAATAGAACTCCACAACAGGAATCTTTAGTTGCACCGGTTACCGATGCTAAACAATTGGTTTGGTTTATAAAACGAAGTAATCCTAAGAATGCAAATATGATTGCTTCTTTATATTCAACAATGTTATTTTCGGGAATAGTAATTTCAGAATTCGAATTCTGTTTAATTAAATCAATTAAAAAGCGATTAAAAGCACCACCACCAGTTACTAAAGCTTTTCCTTCTTTATTTTTTAATGATTGTGAAATTTGAAAAGCAACATGATGACTTACTGTATTTAGTTTGTCTTCGGTTGTTATTGCGTATTTATTAAGTATAGGAAAAAAATGTGTTTCGAGCCATTCTCTACCTAACGATTTTGGATAAAGCTTTTCATAATATGAAATGGAATTTAACTCATTAAATAATTGTTGATTAAAATTCCCTTTTTGGCTTATTTCTCCATTCTTATCGAATTTTTGTCCAATTATTTCAGATAAATGATTTAAAACAATATTTGCCGGACAAATATCATATGCTATACGGGTTTCATTTGTATCGAAAGAAATATTAGCAAATCCACCAATATTTATACAACAGCCGTAATCTGAAAAAAGCAATTTATCTCCAATTGGAACGAGAGGAGCACCCTGTCCGCCAAGAGCAACATCTTTCGATCTAAAATCACATATAGTAGTTATTTTCGTTTTCGTTGCTATTTCCTGTCCATTGCCAATTTGCAATGTAATTCCTTTATCAGGTTGATGAAATACCGTATGACCATGTGAAGCAATAAAATGAATTGGTACAGAAACATCAATTAAGAAATTATTAACACAAGTGCCAATATATGCTCCAAAATCTTTGCTTAATTTTATTAGATCAAATCCATTTAAAGCTGGTGCATGTGATAGTTTCTCTACCCAATAATTATCGTAATCAATAGTTGTAGATTTTAAAATTTCAAAATCCCACTTATTTTGATGTGTAAATCGAACAAGAACAAGGTCTAAGCCATCGAGCGAAGTTCCCGACATAATACCTATTGCTACTGATTGTTGCATAAATTATTTGGTATAATAATCCTGTATTGCATTATCGATTGAACGCATAAGAATGATATACATATTATCCTGAGGTTTTTCTTCAGCTGTATTTATTATCATTTCTTTATTATCAAAACCTTTTAGTAAATATTCGTTTATTGGTAAAGGATTGCTTGAAGAAGAAACACCTACCCAATGATCGAGTGGAATAATTCCTTCTTTACTATAAATATCAATTTCAATAGTTATTTGGGGAGTTATTGGAGTAAAACTGATATTGTCAAACATTTCAGGATTAATACTTTTTTGTTTTTGTGTTAAAGATTCAATATTTACATTTAATTTAATATAATATGGCGAATCTCCTTTTCTCATTGCTTCTCGCATATTACTTAACGGATATCCAAAATCATCATATTTTACTTTGTTTAAAAAAGTATTTGCTGGTAAAATGTCAATTTTTAACTTTTTTTCTAATTCATCTTTAACTGTAAAATACAAAACATGAATAAATACTGATTTTAATTTATCGTTTTTTTGTTCATTATAAACTTTTATTGAATTTATATAAGAATCCAAATCCGAAATTTCATCTCTAAATTCGTCTGATATTTTTAAATCATAGCTAATTAGTGAGAATTGCTTATTAGCAATTTTCTGAGAGAAAAGTAGATTTAAATTTGTACAGATTATAATTACTAAAAATGCAGTTGTTTTTAATTTCATGATATTTTC
>MENE01000164.1:0-5740 GCA_001769005.1 Bacteroidetes bacterium GWA2_31_9b
TAAACTAAAAATTAATGCTACTATAAAAAATGCCAATGCTTATATTAAAGTAATAAACGAGTTTGATAGTTTCGATAAATACATCTGGTCTTTTACTGGTGGCAAAACCATTATTAATAGTTGGAATGATTTAAAAGAGATTCCTGCTAAATCTAAAGAGTCCGATGCTATGAGTAAAGATTTGCAAAAACGTGGGTTTACGTTTGTTGGCTCAACAATATGTTATGCATTTATGCAAGCTGCCGGAATAATTAATGATCATCTTGTAACTTGTTACAGATATAAAGAAATAAAATATGATCAATAACGAAATTATTTGCGCTATATCAACACCTCAGGGTAATGGAGCTATTGCAGTAATCCGCTTAAGTGGTGTTGGTTCTATTGAATTATGCGACAAACTATATAAATCTTCTAGAAATAAAAAATTAGTAGATCAGCCGGCAAATACAATTCATTTTGGTGAGTTAAAAGATTACGATAAGATAATTGATGAAGTTCTTGTTTCAATCTTCAAAAATCCACATTCATATACAGGCGAAGATTGTGTTGAAATATCGTGTCACGGTTCAGAATATATTCAGCAAACGGTTTTGCAATTATTCATTAAAGCTGGAGCCCGATTAGCTAAACCTGGTGAATTTACTATGCGTGCTTTTCTGAATGGTAAAATGGATTTGTCGCAAGCTGAAGCTGTAGCTGATTTAATTGCATCAGCATCGGCAGCATCGCATAAAGTGGCAATACAGCAAATGCGTGGTGGATTCTCGAATGAAATAGCAGTATTGCGAGGTCAGTTGCTTCATTTTATATCACTTTTAGAGCTGGAACTAGACTTTAGCGAAGAAGAAGTGGAGTTTGCAGATAGAAAACAATTGAATAATCTATTAAATAATATTCAAAGTGTAATTGCAAAACTCCTCAATTCGTTTAAACTGGGTAATGTAATTAAAAATGGAATTCCTGTAGCTATTGTTGGACAGACTAATGTAGGCAAATCGACTTTGCTGAACCGAATTTTAAACGAAGAAAAAGCCATTGTTTCCGAAATTGCAGGTACAACGCGTGATGTAATCGAAGATGTTATTAATATTGAAGGTGTTTCGTTCCGATTTATTGATACTGCAGGTATTCGTGAAACTACAGATACTATTGAAACAATTGGCATTGAACGTACTTTTGATAGAATAGATAAAGCATCAATTGTTTTGTTATTGATAGATGCGAACGATAATGAAAAAGATATTGCGATAGCTATTAAAAAGGTAAAAGATAGAATTGGTGAATCTGATAAAAAACTAATTTCATTAGTAAATAAAATAGACACGCTCGATAAAAACAAAATACGAATTATTGATACAATACTTTTGGAAAACCTTTCGAAAAAGGATATCCAGTTAAAAATTTCGGCAAAAACAGGTGAAAATATCGAGCAATTAATTACAGAGTTGCTATCAGTTGTAAACTTGAATGCATTAAATCAAAACGAAGTCATTATAACCAATTCACGTCACTTCGAAGCCCTTCAACGTGCATCCGAATCGCTCAATAGAGCTATAAGTGGGTTACAATCCAATATTTCAGGCGATTTTTTGGCACAAGATATTCGCGAAACATTACATTATTTAGGTGAAATAACTGGTGAAATTACTACAGATGAGGTGCTTAGTAATATATTTAAAAATTTCTGCATCGGGAAATAGTATTAAAAATTGAGTATCAAGTATCAAGATATGAGTTGTAAATTGTAAATGCCTAAATAGGGTTGACCGATTTTAGCTACTTAGTTCAAGATTATACATTAACATCAATCAACTAAAGAAGAATTTAGCACTTTCGAAAGGTTGTTCCAGAATTTGCAGGTAGAAATTACTAATGTATATTTGTGAGTAGTTAAATATTTATTAGAAATGCGATTGATACTGAAACACAATAAACATGTATAAAGTTAAATTTACTCCATACCGTAAAGGTTTAGGAAAAATTATGCTTCGACAAACTAAAAATGGTAAAGAAATTTCTTCTGATGGCCGTTATCAATTTTATATTAATGAAAATATAGACGAACCGGATTTTTGGGTTGTGCAAGGAAAAGGAGTACGTAAAAGCGAATCATGTAAAGTTGCTCATGAAAACACTCTATTATTAACTACAGAACCTAAAACGGTGCTTGTGTATCCTAAACGATATATAAAACAGTTTGGAGCAATATGTACTAGTCAAGAGCAAACTAAACATAAAAATTTAATTTTAGGTCCGGCAATTCTTCCCTGGTTTGTTGGGTTTAAAAAATCAAAAGATAAAGGATATATCTATTCGTTAACTTATGATGATTTAATGAATACTGAAACTCCTGCCAAAACTAAGCTTATTTCTGTAATAACAAGTAACAAAGCATTTACTCAAGGACATCTCGATAGAATTGAATTTGTTGAAAAGTTAAAAGTTCACTATGGAGATAAAATTGATGTTTTTGGACGTGGATATCGTGATTTTGAAGATAAATGGGATGTTTTAGCTCCGTATAAATACCACATTTCCCTGGAAAATTCATCACAAAAGTACTATTGGACTGAAAAAATTTCAGATTGTTTTTTGACTGAAACATATCCTATTTATTATGGTTGTACAAATCTTTCTGAATATTTTCCTGAAGGATCCTTTCAACCAATTAACATTCATGATTTTAAATCTGCAGTTGCAATAATCGATCGAATAATTGCAGAAGATACATTTGAGCAAAAACGAGCTGAATTAAAAGAGTGCAAAATGAAAGTGCTTAAAGAATATAACATGTTTGATTATATAGCCATGTTATGCGATAGAATGAATCCTGAATTACCTAAGAAGATGGTGACAATAAATCCTTGTCGTTCTACAGATGATATACATAATGTTTACAATTATATGATTAAACTTTCGCTATTTAAATTGAAACAAAAAATTAAAGAATTATTTAAAGGCAAATCTCCATTATATCAAAAATAAAATAAATAAACTTTCACTGTCAGAAAGAAATAACTCAATAAAAATAAAAAATTATTAGGAAATGATTTAAACAAAAATTTACTGTTTTAATCAATAGCCGATTTACTCTAATTACATAATTTTCTGCGACTTATTTATAACAAATGGATAATCAATATAAATTCTATTTCGAACATAAGAAAAACCACTAATCTTCATTTATTATTAAATAAATTAAAAAATCTGTCAGGTAAAAGCCTGACAGATTTTTTAGAATTTTAATATTTATTTAATACTTAATATCACCACCACCAAATATAGCAAAGCCCTTAATTATTAACTCCTTACCTACTTCAATGTTTTCAGCTCTTTTATGTCTTTTATCAGAAAAACCTCCAAAAATTGAAACCACATCAAGTTTTACATTCCAGTTTTCTGGTAAAATAAGAGTTGTACCACCAAACATGCAAAAAACATCGAGTGTATTTTGACCTGGAGCAAGTTTAGAACGTGATAAATCAATTTTTGAACCCCCAAATATTGCCGTTATCTTTCCACCTTTAAAACTTTCGGTTGTTATTACTTTATCACCACCACCAAAAAGTGCAAAATCATCAAGATATTCACTTCCGGTTGATGAAAAATTTTGTTTTTTATAAAAGGTTGAACGTAAAATGATTAAAACACCAATTAGAATAAGAAGAACCGGCCAAAATAATCGACGAACGGGGTATGAAATATCTACAAATTCCGGAATTAAAAAAACAAGTCCCAGAATCAGTAATATCCATCCGGTTGTAGTGTTTTGACGAGTTGATATGAAAATCACTCCTAAAACTATCAATATCATCTGCCATGAAAAAATGTGATGAAATATATTTTGGGGAAATAAATCGAGAGTTTTGCCTACAAATGCTATTCCTATAAGGATTAAAACAATACCTAATATTGCTCGTCCGGTTGTTCTTTGTTTTTCCATTTTTATTAGTTTTTAATTATGAATATTTATGTTTTAATTTTGTTGAATTATATATTATCTACTCTTTAATTTTTCGTTTATTTCTTTTTACTCTGTACAAGCGAATACCATAAAGTACAAATAGAATAAGAATAATGAAAGGCCATAACTTAAATATGAAAAGAGTAAACTGAAGAAAAGCTTTCCATCCTTTATCAAGCGATTTTATAAGTAGTTGAAAAAAATTCTTTTCTTTTGTTGGTTGAAATTTAAAATCAAGTTTCTGCGTAATCATTAAGTCGATAGTACTAAATGAGACCTGCGATTTTAAATAGTTTAACCTTCCTTCAGTCGATTCAATTTCTTCACGAATAACCCGAAGTTTTTCTTCAATATCCAGAATGTCTTTAATTGTTTGAGCTTTTGATAATAGTTCTGAGTATCGCTTCTCAACATCTTTTTTATTCTTTAGTCGAGCTTCAATATCAATAAATTCTTCTGTTACATCTCGTGCTGATATGTTTTTGTATAGTATTCTCCCAACCCCATTTTCGAGATTAGTAATAAACTTTTCGAAATTTTTCGCAGGTATTCTTATTGTAATATCACAATTTATTGATTCATCATTATTGTATAAATTATCGCTTGAAATATAACCACCAAAAATGCCTATTAAGGAATCTAGATTTATTCTAAATGAACTATAATCTAACACTTCAACTCCTATTCGTGCGTCTTTTATTATTTTTTTTTCAATTACTAAAGAGCTTTCTGAAACTTGGGAAGATGGTGGTGGAGGTGCAGGTGCTTCTGCCATTTGTCGAGTTATTGGTACAATAGCATCTTCCATTTCATAATTTGCCAAATCCATTTTATCGGATTGTCTTCCACCGGGAGAATTGCATGAATAGATTAATGTAACTGCAATTATTAGTAATCCTATTTTTTTCATTTTAAAAATTCTTAATATTATAAAAATTTAAATCGTATTGAAGCCCAAGTTTCATCAATGGAAATCATAGCAACAGATTTCAAACCATATTCCAATGCTATTTTGGCAATAATATCCCGATTTATATCTGTATTAACTTTTGACGTTCCTTTTGGATAAGCAATCCAAACCATTAATTCTTTGTTTTCTTTATATAGATTATCAAGAAAATCAATTAGTTTTTCTTTGTTATCAATAAATGCTTGAACCAGGTTTGTTGTTTTTCCAACGAAACGTGTAATAATTACTTTATCAGGTAATTTGCCCATTTGCTCCAAAAACATATCCGGTGCTCCAATTAGTGCAATTCGATATCCCGATTTAATAAATAATCTATTTGCAATTGATTTTTCTGACATCTTATAAAATTTGTGCAAATAAATTTAAGTCATTTTTATAACAATGAAAAAAAATAGTTTTAGAATATCTCTTAAAGTATGAATTATTAGTATTTCTATAATTCGAAATGCAGTCCATCATAAGCTAAAGAGATATGATGTGGAAGTTCTTCGTTAACATCATGGTGTAATCCCATTTGATGACTAATGTGAGTAATATATGCTCTTTTTGGGTTTATTTGATTAATAAAGTCGATAGCTTCTGATAAAGAAAAATGAGAAGCATGTTTTTGTTTACGGAGGGCATTAATAACAAGATGTTTTGTACCAGCAATTTTCTCTTTAACTTCTTCTGAAATATAGTTAGCATCGGTAATATAGGTAAAATCGCCAATTCTGAAACCGAAAACAGGTAATTTAGAATGTATAAGTCTTAATGGAATTATCTCTATACCATTAATTTTAAATGGTTCTTCGGTTAGGTTT
>MENE01000164.1:5780-14021 GCA_001769005.1 Bacteroidetes bacterium GWA2_31_9b
CAAAGGAATAAGAGTATTCAATTTTTATAGCTTCCTGAACTCGAGGTTCTGCATAAATATCAATAGGTTTTTTATTGATAAAATTAAAGGAACGAACATCGTCTAGACCTGCAATATGATCGCGGTGTTCGTGAGTAATAAGTATTGCATCGATATTTTTTACCTTTTCGCGAAGCATTTGTTGCCTGAAATCAGGTCCGGCGTCAATTACAATAGTTGTTTCATTAATTTCGATTAATACTGATGCTCGCAATCGTTTATCGTTAGGATCGGTTGATTGACAAACAGAGCAATTGCAAGCAATAACAGGAACACCCTGCGAAGTACCAGTACCGAGAATTTTTACTTTCAACTTATTTTCTTTTTAAATTCTAATTTTATTGAAAGAAACAACAAATACATCAAAACAATAACTGCTAAAATAGCTGAAGGTATTGCAGCCTCTTTACCAAATAAAGTAATAGCTGTAACCACTGAAAATCCTGAACTTTTAATTGTGAGCAATAATACTTGCGATGTTATACGCTCTTTAGGAATATTCATTTTTGGAATTAAATATTCGTAAATGCTTCCAATAACAAAAGTTCCGGAAAGCAATACAATGCTTACAAGAATTAATATTTTAGGATTACTAAAGAATACATTTCTATTCATACCAACTGCAATAAAAATAAGAGCTGCAAAACCCCAATCGACTACCTTTCCTCGAATTTTACTAACGAAGTTAAATATTCTTTTATGTAGTAAAAATCGAGATAGAATTAATGGAATTAACACAAGTTCTATCATTAAAATAAATAAACTCATTGAACTTATTGATCCATCGGAAAATGTAGCTACAAGAGCAGGTGCAATAAAAATTGATGCCAGAAAAGCACCAAACACTCCAAAAATTGAATATTCTATATCTCCTTTTAATATCCCCGTAAAAGGAATAACTGCAACACCAGGAGGAGCGGCAACAATAACAACAAAACCCATAAATAGCTCTTTTGTAGGCATTAAAAACCATGCTAAAACCAAAATTACAATTCCAAAAACAACATAATTTAAAAACGTACCAACTAGAAATGGTTGTATTATTTTTTTTAATGGGAAAATAGATTTTGTGCTTATTCCTGTAGTTGAAAATATCATTGTTAATCCTAAAAGATAAATTGTATATCCTTTAAAGTATGTTGCATATTCGCCAAAAATTAAGCCCATAAAAACACCAAAAATGAGTATAAAATTTCTGTGTAATAAAATATTAAAAAAATAATTCATAATAACTTGATTTCAATAATAAACAAATATAAACTCAAATATCGAATTAAAACAATTCGATAAAAGCTTTGTTTTATTATATCAAAAACAAACAGAATGTTTATTTGAATTTTGCTGCTTATTATAATAAATTTGATTATTATTTAAAACGGGGGATAAATTATGAAAAAAATAGTTTTATTATTTAACATGTTACTTTTGGTAGCACTTATGTCGGCATGCAATCAGAAAGCTGATAAAAAGGAATCTACTGAAAACATTAAAGAAGAGGTAGATTTATCGACTCAGGAAAATTATGAAAAATTCCTCTCTGAATGGGGAATAGCTATTCCCAAAAACTCAACATATAAAGAGTTGAAAAAGACCAGTGATGGTAATTATAAGATTTTCTATAATGTAGCACCCTTCGAAAATATTCTGGATTCATTACAGAATTTTTACGAAAATCAATTCGATCAGATTTTACTCAGCCAAGGTTGGGCAAAACCAAGTTCTGGTTGGAATCCACATGGAACAGAATACACAAAAGATGAAAGTTACTTTAAATTTTTTATCGTTGTATCCGATGAGCATAAAATTTATGAATTAGCATTTAAATATGGACAATGATTTTTAAATCTATAAAAACGCTGACAAAAAAGTCAGCGTTTTTTATTTTCAATTATTCGTATCGAATAGCATCCACAGGATTCATCCTTGCTGCTTTAAATGCCTGAAATGATATAGTACCTAAAGCAATTATTATACTGATAATACTTGCCGCTATAAAATAACCCAAATTTAAATTAATCCGGTAAGGATAATTTTGTAGCCAGTTACTCATTACAAAATAAGCTACAGGCCAGGCAATAATATTTGTGAATATTACCCATCGCATAATATCACGATTAAGTTTTAAAATAATATTATTTACACCTGCACCAAAAGCTTTTCGAATTCCAATTTCTTTAAATCGTTTTGAAACCGTGTTCGAAGTAAGTGCAAACAATCCTAAAACAGACAATATAAGTGCAATAGCCGTTCCCCAAATTATCATAGTAAACAAATTGTCTTCTAACTTATACTGATTCATTAACATATCATCAATAAAAATATAATTCCAATAATAATCGGGATCATATTTCATAATAACTTCCTTAATATATTTTATAGTATTTAATTTGTCTTCAGGATCAATCCGAACCTCAATATTGTAAAACCAATCAACATAATTTGATAAATAAAGTGGTTGTATTTTTTCTGTAGTGGCATCAAAATGGTAATCTTTTGCTACCCCAATTACAACCGATTCGCGGTTTGTAATTACTTCAAGTCCGATAGGATTTTCAACTCCAAGTAATTTAGCCGCAGTTTCATTAATAATAATTGATTTGTTATCGTTCAGGTTTGGATCAAAAGACCTTCCCATAATAATGTTAATTCCCATAGTTTCGGGATAAAAATCCTGAACTCTGTTTTCGGCACAAGCAATGGCTAGTTTTGAGTCATCGGTAGTTTTTCGAATAGATTGACCACTCCTACCCCAACCCGGTATGCTTTGTGATGCAGCAACATTTTTTATATGTCGGTATGAAATAAGATCATTGCGAATACTTTGATAACTACTTTGAATTTTATTAGTACACTCTGAAAATACAACGAGATTTTTTGCATCAAACCCTAATTCTTTGCTTTTTAAATATTTAATCTGAGAATTAAAGATAAAAATCGAAATCAATAAAAATGTTGAAATTGAAAACTGAATAATAACCAATAAAATTTTCAAGAAATTTGAGTTTCCATCAGCATCGAATATTCCTTTAATTACTTTTATTGGGCTATAACGAGCCATTACAAATGCAGGATAAATACCCGAAATAACTCCAATGAATATTGCGGCAAGAATATAAAAAAAGAATATCACAATGTTTCCCTGATGAAACAAGGATAATTCCATATTCAGTTTACTATTAACTATATAAATTAAAAACTCAGCTAATACAAAACCTATAAGTAAAGCAAATATTGATAATAGGGTTGACTCTCCAAGAAATTGCTTTTTTAATTTTAGCTTATCTGCACCAACAACTTTACGAATACCAACTTCCTTATTTCTTTGCTCTGACCTTGATGTAAGGAGATTTACATAGTTTATAACTGCAATAAGCAAAATAATACCTGCTAAAAGTCCAAAGATAAAAATTGTGCGCAATGAGCCAACCCCACCAAGCTCATAACCAAGATTACTTCTGAGATATAAGTCTTTTAATGGTTGTATTGGGCTGTTTACTTTGTTTGTCCAATCTTTAAAACTTTCAAGAATAATTTTATCGGATACTTTTCTGATTTTGCTTTCACTTTCTTTAGTCAGACAATCTTTTGTACGAAAATATGTAACCACATCAAGTCGTAGGTACTCAATAAAAGGTTTTGTGAATTCAAAATTTGCAAGCATTTGAAAGTTAAAAGTTGTATTTTTTGGATCTTCCATAATCCATGCGACTTCAAGATCTACATTCTCGAATTGGATGATTTTATGGATTGCTTCTTTGTTTTTGAATATTTTTTTTGCCAAAGATTCTGTTATAGCAATTTGATTTGGAGATTTTAAGAATGTAGTTGGGTCACCTTTAATAATTTTAAATGAAAATACCTTTAGCAACATTGAATCAGTTATCAGCACCTTTATTTTTGGGTAAAATTCATTATTAACTTTTAGCAAAGAATTTCCATAGTACCAATTCACAAATCGTGTGGAAGATTCAATTTCAGGAATCTGTTCTAATAGAGCCGGTGCCACTTCGTACAATGTTTGTGGCATTGAATCATTTAACATTTCACTTTGAATACCTGCACCAATCCTGTAAATTTTATCGTGATTGTCGAAACCCTTATTATAACTCGTTTCATTCAATATATAAAGAAATGCTACAATGCTACATGCCAAACCAACTGCTAAACCAAAAATGTTGATAGCAGAATTAAAGGGATTTCTAATTGTATTTCTGAAAAAAACTTTAAAATAACTTCGTATCATAATATTATAAAATTAGTTCAATCTATTAATACTTCCATAACATATTCAATTGATATGCCATCAAATTTATCTGACTAATAATCAATTGATTAATTTACAGAATTAGAAGATATGATATAAATTGTGTTAAGTTTCTTAACACTTTCTGTAAGAGAAACGAACAAATCTTTATCTTTGAAATAAAAAATGGCTCTGATTGAATCAAGTATTCTTATTGTTGATGATAATGATCAAATTTGCGAATCATTAGAGTTGTTTTTAGGTCGGTATTTTTCAGATACAACCAGCCTTTCGAATCCTAATAACCTGATTCATACATTAGAAAACAAATATTTTGATGTAATACTTCTGGATATGAATTTTTCGAGTGGAAGATATTCAGGAAATGAAGGATTGTTTTGGCTAAAAGAAATTTTAAAACGTGATAAAAATTCTGTAATAATTCTTATAACGGCTTACGGAAAAGTTGAATTAGCAGTAAATGGCATTAAAGAAGGGGCTTTCGACTTTGTATTAAAACCATGGGAAAATGAAAAATTAATTTCGACTATTAAAGCAGGTATTGAAATACGAAAATCGCGACTTGAGATTGCTGAATTAAAAGACCAACAACAGATATTAAATTCTACTAGTGACAAAGAATTTTTCTTTTTAAAAGGTACATCACCAGAAATGAAAGAAATTGAGCAAATCATTTCGAAAGTGGCTAGGACAGATGCAAATATTCTAGTACATGGAGAAAATGGTACTGGCAAAGAAATTATTGCCCGAGAAATTCATCGTCAATCAAAAAGAAACGGACAAGTATTTATGAGTGTTGATTTATCATCACTTACAGACAGTCTTTTTGAAAGTGAATTATTTGGTTACAAAAAAGGAGCTTTTACCGATGCCAAAGAAGACAGAGCTGGTAAAATTGAAGTCTCGCATAAAGGATCATTATTTCTTGATGAAATAGGAAATCTGCCAATAAATCTACAATCAAAGCTTTTAACAGTTATACAAACAAAAACTATAACACGATTAGGATCAACACAATCCAAAAAAATTGATTTCAGGCTAATTTGTGCAACTAACAAACCTTTGAATCAGAAGATCCAGGAAGGATTGTTTAGAGAAGACTTACTTTACAGAATTAATACAGTACAAATTGAAATACCTCCTTTAAGAAACAGGAAACAAGACATTATTCCACTCTGTGAATATTTTTTGGTTCAACAAACCAAAAAATACAATAAGCCACAAATGAAACTCTCGAAATCTGCTTTAACAAAACTTCAGGATTATATGTGGCCAGGTAATGTTAGAGAACTAAAACATGTTATTGAAAGAGCTGTAATATTAAATAGTAATTCACAACTTAAGCCCGAAGACTTTGTGTTTTCGGAACTAACAGAAAATAAGATTACAGATGATATATTAAATTTAATTGAACTTGAAAAACTTGCTATAAAAAAAGCCGTAAAAAAAGCTGGAGGAAACATGACTAAAGCTTCAGAAATACTAGGTATATCGCGAACTACCTTATATTTTAAACTATCTAAATATGGGTTTTAATAGGTTTATACTCAATATTATTGTTAGATGTTTACTTATTGCACTTAATGCAATTATGGCAGCATTATTATTTGCAAACCCTGAATGGGTATTTACATTTATGTTTTTGTGTGGTTTCTTTGTTTTACAAGTGTACTTATTAATTAGATATTCAAGTAAGATAAACCGAGATTTAGCTAATTTTCTGATTCATATAAAAGAGCAGGATACAACCATGAAATTTACTTCCGACTCGCTGGATAAGACGTTTAAAGGACTGTCGAGGGAATTTCAAAAAATAAATAACGAATTTCAAAAAGTAAAATCAGAACAAATACAGAAACAACATCTTTTAAACTTATTGCTTGATCGTGTTGGTACAGGAATACTTATTGTAAACAATAGATCCAAAATAGAAATACTAAATAAAGCAGTTTATAAGATATTTGATATTGAACTTGAAAATAAGAATATCTGGCATTTTATTGAGTCTTATGTTCCTGAAATTAAAAATCTGAAAGCCGGCGAACAAAAGATTGAAACAATACATCTAAATAATATTAGCAGAAAGATATTAATCTCATTATCGGAAATACGCGAAAACAATGAAATACTAAAGGTATTTTCATTTCATGATATTGATCGGGAAATTACCGATTATGAGCTACAATCATGGAATGGACTTATTAAGGTTTTATCACATGAAATAATGAATACTTTGACTCCTATATCGACAGTTGTTGAAACAATTAAAGATTGTATAATCTTAAATGGAATAGAGAAAGAGATTAATCAACTTAATAAAAAAGATATAAGCGATACTGTAAGAGGAGTTCAATTGTTAGAAAACAGATTAATTAGTTTAAAAAATTTTATTGTCAGGTTCAGGATGTTTTCCGATATCCCCACACCTGAATTTAAGGAACTTGATCTTAACCATTTTTTAAAATCATCTATTGATCTTTATAAAAATAATTATCCATCGATTCAATTCATTTTCGAATCTGGAAAGGAAAAACTAAATATTTCTGTTGATTTAGACCTTTTAGGATTAGTTTTAAACAATCTGGTAAAAAATGCAGTAGAAGCGATGATATATATAAAAAATCCAAAAATAACCTTAAAAACAGGCAAAATTAAGGACAAAATATGTATTGATATTATTGATAATGGACAAGGAATTGAATCGTCAATAATTAAAAAAGTTTTCCTTCCATTTTTTACAACAAAAAAAGAAGGAAGCGGTATTGGACTTTCGTTATCGCGACAGATTATGTTTATGCATAATGGCAACATCGAATTAATTTCAAATAGTTCAGGAACGATGGTTAGGCTTGTTTTTACTAACAAATAAAAAGTTAAAATTCAATTTTACTAACTTTACATTCTAAAAAGAATAAAAATGAACGGAAAAATTTACCTAATACCCACCACTCTCGGAGAAAGCCCGATAGAGAATGTAATTCCAAAATATGTTGTTGATATTATCAATAAAACCAACCATTATATTGTAGAGAATGTTAAAACTGCCCGCAGATACCTAATTAAAGCTGGAATCAAAACAAAAATTGATGATTTAACATTCTATGAACTCAACAAACATTCTTCTTCTGAGCAATATGTTTCGTATTTAAATCCCATTAAGGAGAACCTTAATATTGGCATTATTTCGGAAGCAGGAACACCTGGTGTTGCCGATCCGGGAGCAGACATTGTGGCAATTGCACATGAAATGAATATTCCGGTTATTCCTTTGGTAGGGCCTTCGTCTATACTTTTATCGGTAATGGCTTCCGGACTTAATGGACAAAGTTTTGCTTTTGTTGGCTATTTACCTATTAATAAATCAGAACGAATAAAAAAGATTAGAGATCTTGAAAGACGTTCACAAATTGAAAATCAGACACAACTTTTTATAGAAACTCCATATAGAAATAACCATTTATTAGAAGATTTATTAACATCATGTCATCCGGAAACTATGCTTTGTATTGCTTCAGAAATAACTCTTGATACTGAATTTATTAAAACAAAGATGATTAAAGAATGGAAGAGTAAAATTCCGGATTTGAATAAAAAACCTACCATTTTCTTAATAAAGAAGAATTAATTCAACTAGTACTTAGTATTTAGATTCTAGACTTAAAAAGCACATAAAAAAGATATAGAGGTCAAAAATAGTTGGTAAAAAGTTCCATAATAATAGATATACTTGAGCTACAAAAGAGTTAATTGAAAGTTGTTTCAATTAACTCTTTTTCATTTATGAAAACATCAAAAAAAGCGATGTTGGGCATGCCAAAGTTTGAGAGTAATCAAATGGGGAACTCAACAAGGAAAACAACGATTTAAATGTCAGGCATGTGGTATATTATTCACTAATTCAAGTATAACAACAAAGCGAACAAACCAAAAGATTATGT
>MENE01000165.1:0-1410 GCA_001769005.1 Bacteroidetes bacterium GWA2_31_9b
TTGGAGAAGCTACATCTGCAGCAACATCAAAGCTAATTCATGGTGGATTAAGGTATTTAAAAAATTTTGAGTATGGTTTAGTTCGCGAATCATTAACTGAACGAAGGGTATGGGAAAATATAGCCCCAAATTTTGTTTATCCATTGCCATTCATGATTCCTACATATAGCAACTTTAAAAATAATAAAGCAATTTTATTTATTGGAATGGTTTTGTACGATATATTATCATTTGATAAAGCGTTTACCTGGGATAAATCCAAAAAACTCCCTTTACATAGAACCATTAGTGCCAAAAAAACAAGAAGTATCGAAAATTGTATTCCCGATAATAAATTAACTGGTTCAAGTATTTATTTCGATTGCCAAAATATTAATCCCGAAAGGCTTACACTTGGAGTATTAAATTCTGCACTTGTATTTGGTGCAAAGGCAGCAAATTATGCAAAAGTAAAATCATTTATTAATGAAAATAAATCAGTAAAAGGAGTAAATGTTGTTGATCTTTTATCTGGAAAAGAACATAGTTTTACCGCTGATCTAACAATAAACTGTACCGGTCCATGGACCGATATTGTTTTAAAATCGGCATATTCAGAAAATATTTCAGAAAATCATATTCGACGATCAGAAGGAATACATATTATTACCGAGAAGCTTTGCCATAGTCATGCAATTACATTCATGACTAAAGACGGGCGACATGTTATGATTATGCCATGGCGAAATCATTCTATAATCGGAACAACTGATAAAATGTATAATGGAAGCCCTGATGACTACAAGGTTTCAAAAGAAAGTATACAGAGTCTTTTAGACGAAATAAATGAGAATTATGGATTCGAAAAACTGAAATATAGTGATGTTCAATTTGCATACGGAGGTTTGCGACCATTAGTCGACGATCAAACGAAGGAATCTTACGAATCATCACGTAAATATGAAATTTTTGATAACGCAAAAGAAGGTCTTGATGGATTGTTAACAGTTGAAGGAGGTAAGTATACAACTAGCAGGAAGTTAGCAAGTCAGGTTTTAAAGAAAGTATCAAAAAAATTAAAAAGAGATATTGGTTTTTCTGTAACGAACAAGAAATATCTTGTTGATTCAGATATTAAAAGTATGGAAAGCTTTATCTATCAATTAGTTTTAAGATATCCACAATTTTCACAAGCTACGATCAATTATATTGGAAGAAATTATGGTTTACAATGCCATACAATATTTCGATTAGCATTGTACGACAAGCCATTAGCAATGGTATTAAATGATGATGGCGAAATTCTTGCCGAAGTAGTATATGTAATTAAAAAAGAAATGGCTTATACCTTATCTGATATTTTCTTTCGAAGAACAGGTATAGGTACTCTAGGATATCCTGGTGATGAAACATTTAATTTAGTTGTTAAAA
>MENE01000165.1:1574-14384 GCA_001769005.1 Bacteroidetes bacterium GWA2_31_9b
GCTGGTAATTCAAAAATTTGTTGAAATTGTTGGGTCAGAAAATTTGAATGATGATGATTTTTCTAGGGCTTCACATGCTCATGGTAAGTTTTATGGTGAATTATTGAAACTCAGAAAAGGTGAAATTCAATCTCCACCTGATTTAGTTATATATCCTCGATCTGAAGATGATATTATTAGGATTCTCGAAGTTTGTAATAAAAATAAGATTGCTGTAACTCCATTTGGAGGTAATTCATCAGTGACTCGTGGAGTAGAAACTCCAAAAGGTGGTATTAGTCTTGATTTAACCAAACATTTTAATAAAGTATTAGAAATTAATACAATAAATTCAACAGTAACTGTTCAGTCAGGTATGTATGGACCAGCTTTTGAAGATTATTTAAACAATTTTGGTGAAGGCTTTACTTGTGGTCACTTTCCTCAATCATTTGAATACTCTACAGTTGGTGGTTGGGTTGCCGCAAAAGGAGCAGGGCAAGCTTCTACAGGATATGGTAAAATTGAACATATGGTTTTATCATTAAAAGTGATAACTCCATCAGGAGTAATTGAAACAAAAACATACCCCGCAAGTGCTCAAGGCTGGGATTTATATCCAATTTTCATTGGTTCTGAAGGTACATTAGGTGTTATAACACAGGTTACAATGAAAATACATAAACACAGACCTGAAAATACTAAATATGCTTCATTTATATTTAAAAATTTCGAATCAGCAGTTGTTGCTATGCGAACTGCAATGCAAGATGGTATAGGATTACCTCACTTATTTCGCATTTCTGATCCAGAAGAAACTGAAATAGCTTTTAAAACTAAAAACTTTGAAGGCACTTTAACTGATAAGTTTTTAAATACATTAGGTTATAAATCAGGTAATCGATGTTTAATGTTTGTTGCAGTTGATGGTAATAAAGCATATGTAAATCAAGTAATTAAATCAATAAAAAATAATAATAAGAAACATAAAGCTTTCTTTATTGGTGCTAGTCCTACAAAAAAATGGCTAGAACAGCGTTATTCAAGTGCTTACCTTCGTGATCCATTAATGGACTTAGGAATTATGACTGATACACTTGAAACTGCAGTAATGTGGGAAAATCTAATTCCTTTATGGAGTGCTGTTCGTAAATATTTAAAAGCAAGAGAAAAAACTGTAGCAATGGTTCATATTTCTCATGTATACGAAAATGGTGCAAACCTATATTTTACTTTCCTTAGCCCAATGAAAAAAGATGATGAAATCAATGATTATTTATTGTTTCATAAGGGTTTGGTTGACACAATTCATGAGAACAAAGGCTCATTGTCACACCATCATGGCATTGGTAAAACAATGGCTCCATGGATGGAAAAAGAACTGGGCTCGGAGAGTATGAAACTGATGCAAGCAATAAAAAATCATCTTGACCCTAATGGAATAATGAATCCTGGAAATACATTAGGCTTAAAACCGTAAAATTTTTTAATGAATTTTAAAATGGACAATCAGAAGCAGTATGTAATAGTAATTGATGCCGGTACACAATCTATTCGTGCCGTAATTATTGATTTGCAAGGGATAATTTGTGAAATTGAACGTACTGAAATAGAGCCTTATTTTTCTGAACATCCCGGTTTTGCAGAACAAGATCCTGAATATTTGTGGGATGTGCTTTGTAAAACTACAAAGCGTTTGATAAAAAATACCTCGATTCAATTATCTGATATCAAAGGGTTGTCAATTACTACCCAGCGGGGAACCGTTGTTAATCTTGATAAAAATGGAAAACCACTGCGTCCGGCAATTATTTGGCTTGATCAGCGAAAAGCAAAATTGCACAACTGGCCAAAAGGGATTATTAAAAAAGGTTTACAATTAATAAATATGTATGAGTCATTGGCTCATGCTATAAAAGATGGAGAATCAAATTGGATTCAACAAAATCAACCTGAAATATGGGAAAAAACATATAAATATGTATTTCTATCAGGTTTTTTTAATTATCGCATTGTTGACAAGTATATTGATTCCATTGGAAGCACTGTTGGATATATTCCATTTGATTATAAAAAACAGCGATGGTCAAAAGCAAGTGAAATAAATACAAAACTTTTTCCAATTGAACCCAATAAGCTTGTTGATCTTATAAAGCCTTCGGAGTTAATTGGTTATGTTTCAAGCGAAGCCTCAGTACAAACTGGATTACCAGCGGGTTTGCCTGTAATTGCTGCTGCTGCTGATAAAGCTTGTGAAGTACTAGGCTCTGGTTGCAGCACACCTGATATTGCATGCTTGAGTTATGGAACTACTGCTACCATTGAAACAGTAAATAACAAGTATGTTGAAGTAATACCTTTTTTCCCATCTTATCCAAGTGCTATTCCTGATCATTTTAATACAGAAGTAATGATATACCGAGGATATTGGATGATAAAATGGTTTAAACAGGAATTTGGACATAAAGAAGTTGAACTTGCAAAAAAACTTGGTAAAATACCTGAAGAATTGTTTGATGAAATGATTAATAATATACCTCCAGGCTCAATGGGATTAATGCTTCAGCCATATTGGTCGCCTGGTGTAAAAATTCCCGGAATTGAAGCCAAAGGAGCTGTTATTGGTTTTGGTGATGTTCATACTAGAGCTCATTTATACCGTTCAATTCTCGAAGGACTTACATATGCATTAAAAGATGGAGCTATTCGAACCGAAAAACGAACTGGTATTAAAATTCAAAAGCTTCGGGTTTCAGGTGGTGGTTCTCAAAGTAAAAATGCTTTGCAAATGACAGCCGATATCTTCAATATGCCAGTTGAAAAACCACATACTTATGAAACTTCAGCACTTGGAGCAGCTATTAATTGTGTGGTTGGATTAAAATTATATCCCGATTTTCAAACTGCAATTGATAATATGTGCAGAGTGAGTGAAATTTATTATCCTATACCTGAGAATCGTAATATTTATGATAATTTGTTCAATAAGGTTTACCGAAAAATGTATAAACAATTAAAACCTCTTTATAAAGATATTCGGGACATTACAAATTACCCAAAAAGAGAGTATTAAATCATAAATTATTTTTTATCAATAATATCTCTGCCAAAAGGAGTTAATGCCAAAGCTGCAAGTTTAAAATGCTGTAATCCGAACGGAATACCAATAATAGTTATAAGCAGTATAATTCCAAAAATAAAGTGAGAAAGAGCTATCCAAATTCCTCCAATAAAAATCCATAGAATATTAAATAGAATATATAAACATCCTGATGAACGTTGGCTTTGAACAGTTGTTTTTCCAAATGGCCACAATGCCAGCATTCCAAGCTTAATAGTCTGAATTCCAAAAGGAATTCCAATAATAGTAATAATTAGTATAACGCTGGCTATAAAATATTCTATAGCAGTAATTATACCACCAAAAAGTAACCATATAATATTACCTAGTATTTTCATGTATGTTATTTATTAATTTTTTATCGTTTAAAATTTCACCTTCTGATTTTGCAATAATCACAGCACCACAAGTATCACTATAAACATTAACAGTAGTTCTGAACATATCCAGAATTTGATCTACTGCCAGAATAAGCCCTAAACCTTCTAAGGGTAAGCCTACAGCAGATAAAATAATTGAAATCATCACTAAACCAGCCATAGGAATGCCAGCAGCACCTATTGAAGCTAATAAAGCTGTTAAAACTACAATAACCTGTTGTCCTAAAGTTAAATCTACACCATATGCTTGGGCAATAAACATAGCAGCTACACATTCATAAAGGGCTGTACCATCCATATTAACTGTTGCACCTAATGGTAGCGTAAAACTTGAAATCTTATTTGATACCCCACTTTTATACTCTATTGCATTCATTGTTAATGGTAAAGTCGCACTTGATGATGCTGTTGAAAATGCCGTTAAAAGTGGAGTAGCCATATTTTTAAAATGCCAGATTGGATTCATTTTACCTATAAAACGGAGAACTAATGGTAGTGAAATAAATGTATGAACAAATAATCCAAGAATTACTGTTATCATATAAATACCCATTCTTCCAGCAAATTCAGTTATTGATGGCGCATCAGAAACAGCTTTTGCAACAATACCTAAAACACCCAAGGGAGTTAGTTTTATAACTAACATTGTAATTTTCATTATAACTTCAAATAATGAATTAAACATATCTGTAAGGAAATCAGATGGTTTCTTATCAACTTTAGTTATAAAAAAGCCAAATACTATTGCAAAAAATATGATTGAAAGCATTTCGCCACTAGTAAGTGCTTCAAATATATTAGTAGGAATAATTTTTAATAATGTTTCACTAAAACTATCTTGTACAGCACTTAATTCTGTAACTTGTTTTACTAAACCTAAATCAGCTCCAACTCCAGGTTTTATTAGGTTTACAAAAAATAATCCAGTTATAATTGCTAATAAGCTAGTGGAAATGTAATAAACCATTGTTTTTAATCCCAATCTTCCAAGGTTTTCAGCATTACCAATGTTTGCAATACCTGAAATAATTGAAGTTAGTATTAATGGTATTATAACCATACGTAAACCTCTTAGAAAAACTATACCCATCCATGAAACATAGCTTACATAATCTTTTAAAAATAATCCGAATAGGACACCAATTATTAAACCTATTAAAACTTGCCAGTGAAAAGCTATTTTTTTCATAATTATAATTTAAAATTGATAAAGGTAAATGTAATAATTTTTGATTTTATTCTTTTAAACTTATTATAAATATTAGATATAGCTGAATAGGGAAGTCGAAATTAAATTTTAATTCCATAACACAGTTTCATTATTCAAATATTAGGTATAAACCTCATCTAAATATTCAATTCTCGAACAGTTAAGTTTTTAATCATTGGATTTTGAATTTAAAATTTAAATTGTAATTAATAGTAATCATAAAACAGAATACATATGTAATCAATATATGAGGTTACAAATGTAATGACAAGTTTGACATATTTCAATTGTAAAATACACAAATGTAACCATAATTCAAAGTAAGTTAATACGATTATGTAAACAAATAAAAAGAGAATTAGAATATACATTCTATAAAAACATATAAATCATTATATCAATAAGTTATAATATTTATATTAAGTATATAATAAACAAAAACATTATTGTTTTATTAAATATAATTTAATATGATGTAAATATTGTATATATAATACAATATATCAGTTAATTAAAACATAATTTAAAAGCGTTACTTTAAATCTTAATTATATCTGTTTTAATGTTGAATAAATATTATAGATCTATTGAAAAGACTCAATAATTAAGCTATTTTAATAAATTAATTATAGTTGTTTTTTAAATAATGATTCAACTTGATTAAAATATTGAATTATTACATAGATTGAGATTAACGACGATAATATTACACTGATAATTGAATTATCACTTAGTAGCTTAATTATATCTACTGATTTTATTAATAAATACGATATAGCGGTATATATTATTATTTTAATTTAAATTATTCAAAACGAAAAAAAACAGTCAAAATTAATTTATTTCATTATTTATAGATTATAAAATTAAAAGTCTAACTATATTATATTAAGCATGTTAAAAAAATAATGAAATCAGTGTGCCCTTACTTGAATTCACATATGTAAACTCATATATGAAATAAAAAGTTACGAATGTAAACAAAATATAATTTACATTTGTAACTCAAATTGTTTACAAATATGAAAGATCGAATTTTACAGTTCCTAAAAGATGAGAAAATATCATCTACAAAGTTTGCAGACATAATAGGAGTACAACGTTCAAGTATTTCACATATATTATCAGGTAGAAATAAACCTAGTTTCGACTTTATTGAAAAAATGCTTTTATCTTTCCCTTCCTTAAACGCTCAATGGTTAATAACAGGTAAAGGCTCTATGTTTACTAATACACCACGGCAAGAATCATTATTTGACTTAAAAATTGATTCAAATCAGCAAAAGTCAACTACTCTACAATCAATTATTCCAAAACAGGAAAATATAAATACAGAAATAAGCGATAATGATCAACATATAGAAACTGGTTTTCTTAAATCAGAAAAAAAAGAGAAAATAATTGATAGGATAATTATTTTTTTTGAAGATGGATCATTTAAACAATATAAAGCTGAATAGTTTTTAAAAATTCTATTTTATCTTTGCATAAAAACTTATGTACAAAAGATTCATTCGCCCTATTCTATTTTTATTATCACCCGAAACCATTCATCACTTAATTGTTAATCTACTCAAATTTGGCTTTTATATACCGGGAGTTCGTTTTTGTTTAAGGAAACTGTATTTAATCAAAGATAATCGCTTAAATCGCACCTTTTTAGGCTTAAAATTTGAGAATCCTGTTGGATTTGCTGCAGGTTTCGATAAAAATGCAGAAGTTTTTAATCAATTTTCTAGTTTTGGATTCTCATTTATTGAAATTGGAACAGTTACTCCAAAACCTCAAAAAGGAAATCCAAAACCAAGATCTTTCAGAATACCTAAAGATAATGGATTAATTAATCGAATGGGATTCAATAACAAAGGAGTTCATTTTGCTATTAAAAAACTGAAAAATATTAATAAAGGTCTAATAATTGGTGGAAATATTGGGAAAAATTCACTTACTGCTAACCAAGATGCTATTTATGATTATGAATATTGCTTTAAAGAATTATATGATCATGTTCATTATTTTGTAGTGAATTTAAGCTGTCCTAATATTAAAGACTTACACAAACTTCAAAATCAAGAATCTACTATTGAAATTCTTAAAAGTCTTATTGAAATTAGAAATTTACAATCGATTAAAAAACCTGTACTTTTAAAAATTTCACCAGATATAACTGATCAACAGTTAGATGACGTTATTGAAACATTCCGAATTACTGGAATAGATGGAATCGTTGCTACAAATACTACTACTTCTCGAAAAGGTCTTATTACTAATGTAGATCGAATTAAAGAAATTGGTAATGGCGGATTAAGCGGGAAACCATTGACAAAACGTTCTACTGAAATTATTAGATATATTAGTGAAAAATCAGGAGGTACTATTCCAATTATTGGTGTTGGAGGTATTATGACTGTTGAAGATGCTTTAGAAAAACTTGATGCTGGAGCAACATTAATACAGTTATATACTGGCTTTATTTATAATGGTCCATCATTTGTAAAACGAATAAACAAAGCTATAATTGAAAAATGTTTGTAAATAGGTGTTAATAACTTAATGATAGTTGTTTATATTTATATTATTAGAATAAACTTTTTTACAGCCTGATTATTTCATAAAGATTCTTTAAAATCTTCTATTAATTCTTCATTTTTTGAGTTAATTCGATAAGTTATGCTTGAAATATCGGGATTCAAAAAATAAAGTTGTACAAAAATTTTTAGATTTACATTTTAGAATTAGGGCATCTTTTTAAAAACTATTTTGGGCATGATATTAGGAGAAAAATTTCAGGAAAAGGATAAGGGCAAAATTAAATCCTACTTTAAATTGAAAAGTAATAAATTATCTAATATATTTATTATTAGTATTTTTCTTTTAATTACAGTACTTATTGCATCTCTTAAAGTTAGTCTGTTATCTAATTGGTTATATTCCTCAGATCTTTTTACTTACGATACTATATTACAAGAAACTTTAAGAGGAAATTTTGGACTCGAATATACATATGGTAATTCTTTCGGCGATCATGCTTATTTTGTATTTCTGTTGCTTCTGCCAATAAAACTTTTCTTAAAAAGTAAAATGATTTATTTTCTAGTATTAATTACTCCATTATTGTTTGTATCATCATGCATAACACTACTTTATTATGTTTCTTCATTAAATTTTAAGTGGTATGAAAGAATAATTATATTTATTCCTTTAATATTCATGGTTAATATTTTGAAAGCAAATGCTGAAGGAATTTACGGCTTTCATCCCGATACTGGTATGGGTTTTTTATTGTTTATTCTTGCAATCTTGTTTGATTTATTAAATAATTACAAAAATAAAAAAAGCTTAAAAATATTAATATGGTTAGTATTCATTTTATTCATATTTACTAAAGAAGAAATGGCTTTATTAGGGACAATTTTCTTTGGAATAATACTGTTTTTTGACAGAAAAAGAATATATCTGGTATTTTTTATTTTTTCATTCATTGTATTTATTCTCGATATATTTTTTATACTAGAATCAAAAAGCATTTTGAATAGGGGGAATAATGTTATTTTGAATAATTTTTATAATGAAACAAATATACGTGGATTAATTTCAGTTTTGAAAGATATACCATACGATACTTTCTTGAACCAAATATTATTATATGTAGGAGTTTTTGTTGCTCTAATTTTATTGAAAAAAATAAAACCAATTGCCTTTGCATTGTTTATTGTAGGTCTAATTAAAATTTTTATTTGCTTTTTAATTGCTGACTTTTCATTTGATACTTGGCATTCATTTCCTGCTCTCGGTATGTTTATAGGTGCAATAATCATTCAATTTACTGGAGAAAAAAGAATAAAATATGCTTTACAATTTTCATATATAGTTCTTATTTATTTGTCAATTGTCTCAGTTTTAAATTTAAAACATGATTTAATATTCAGAAAATCTGCTATAGGATGCATTCGTACTACTAAACACTATAAGAAATTGACAAATAAAGACATTCAGGAATTAAAAAAATACATTGATAAAAAAAAGGTAATTGCCCTAAATACTTATATTGCAATTAATTTCACTGATGGATATAGATACACATTTTATCCAAGGGGCGTAGAAATGATTCCAACACATATTGCCAGCTATATTATTGTAGATAAAACCTCTGAAACGTTAAGACATTTGGTGAAAAGTTCAACTGAGAGTTTAGTAGTAACTGGGAAAACCGGATATCATAATATTTTTGAAAATAACAGTTTTATTTTGCTTGAGCGAGATGAAGCATTAAAAGGTAAAGAAGGGGATTGTCCTGTTTTTATTAAAAATTATGGAAAAGAGAGTTTAGGAATCTAAGTTAATTCTTAAAAAAGTTATATTTAATAAGTGAATTCATAATCTTATTGTTCATAGGATCACAGTTTGATTTCGATATTTTAACAATCTGTGCATTATTTTCTCGGATGAGTTAGCATATTAATTTCAATTTTTTTTTAAGTTAACAAATATGTCTCATAAAAAACAGCTTTTCAACTTCCTAATAACAACCTATTTACAATAAAAAACCTGACTGTTATATCAGGTTTTCTTTAGTGATCCAGCTGGGGCTCGAACCCAGGACCCCATCCTTAAAAGGGATGTGCTCTACCTACTGAGCTACTGAATCATTTGGATTGCAAAAGTAATATCTTATTTTTTTTATCCAAATTAATTCAACATATTTTATTAATTATTATGAAAAAAAAAATGTAATAATATTATATGTTATTGTATTTTAAGCACATATACTATTTAAAATTATAATAAGTTTAAGCGATCTTTTATTAAGTAAATTTGATATAAAAAAAATTCATGACCTATTATTTATATATACTATAAATATTGGTATCACTAAGGTATTGTTTATTGCATTAGCATTAAAATGAGAAATCCTGAAATATGTTAACTCAAAATCAACTTATTTCAGGACAAGGAATTAGATAAAATAAAAAACCTGACTTTTATATCAGGCTTTTTTCTGTGATCCAGCTGGGGCTCGAACCCAGGACCCCATCCTTAAAAGGGATGTGCTCTACCTACTGAGCTACTGAATCAAATAGGATTGCAAAAATAATATCTTATTTTTTTAAATCAAAAGTTTTTCGTTCTATTTAATGAAAAAAAAACTAATCGATTGAATATCTTTACAATAGATTTTAAAATTATTCTTATCAATTAAATATTGCAAAAATTTCTGGCATATTTTTCTAAATTTAATAGCTTTGAATCAACAAATAGTAAGAAAAAATCGAATTTTAAATTGAAATTGTATGTATACTTCAGAAACAAAAATACGAGTACGATATGGTGAAACGGACAAAATGGGATATGTATATTATGGTGTGTATCCTCTGTATTTTGAGGTAGGCAGAACTGAGTTGATGCGTGAATTTAATTTTCCTTACAGCAAAATTGAAGAAATGGGAATAATGCTTCCTGTATTGTCATTAGATATTAAATATTTAAAACCAGCCAAATATGACGATTTGCTCACAATAAAAACAACGTTAAAAGAAATACCATTGGCCAGAATCACATTTTTTTATCAGATTTTTAATCAAAATAATGAACTTTTGAACGAAGGTACAACAACACTTGTTTTTGTTGATGAAAAAACTCGCCGTCCTAGAAAAGCACCGGAAGATCTATTAAAAAGTTTGACTAAACACTTTTAAAACATTTTACTTTGTTTCTATTGTCTATCTGATTTCTTATTAAATCATTTTTTTCTTGTAATGTTTTTATTTTTTATTCGTCTTGTTTTTGAATTAAGCTTAATTAATAATTATTCATTAACAATTTAAAAAATAAAATCATGAAAAAAATAGTATTAATATCCCTATTAGCAATATTCCCTGTTCTTTTAAATGCTCAGGACTTTGTTGATAATATAATTCAAAAGTATCAGGGTAAAGAAGGTTTTACAACCGTTTTAATTAATAAAAGCCTATTTGATATTGCAATTGCAATCGATGATGATCAAGATCTTAAAAAAATGAAAGATATGATCGAAAACATTCGCATAATTGCAATGGAAGATGACTCTATACAAAATGTAAATTTCTATAAGGAAGTTATTTCACAATTAAAAGTGAATACTTATGTTGAACTTATGAAAATAAAAGAATCAAAACAAGATGTTATATTTTATGCAAAGTATAATAATAATATAATCGAAGAACTTTTATTGATTGCTGGAGGAAATGATGAAAATGCTATTATTAGCATTAAAGGAAAAATTAACTTAAAAGATTTGGCAAGTCTTTCAAAATCTGTTCATATTGATGGATTTGAATATATGGACAAACTAAATGAAAAAGATTAGAAAGGGGGACTTATTCTCCCTTTTCTCAAAATTTATTTGTATTTTTCTTTGTTTTGATTTTTGATTGAATGAATACCGAAACTTTTAAAACTCTTGTTATTCCTCTAAACCGCAAATTGAATGCTTTTGCTTTCAGATTTTTAAATAATTACGATGAAGCGAAAGATGTTGTTCAAGAGATTTATATTAAATTATGGAACATGCGTAATGAGTTAGAAAAATATAATAGTATTGAAGCTTTAGCTATGAAAATGACACGTAATTTCTGTCTTGATATAATAAAGTTAAAAAAAACGATACCAATTAATCCCTCAATTCAAAATCAATTTGAGAATAAGTTAGATTTTAATTCTCAAAATGATAAAGATCAGGTTTTAACAATTGCTGTAAACAGAGCAAAAAATATAATTAATGAATTGGATGAACCACAAAAAACAATCATGCAACTACATGATATACAAGGATATGATTATGAAGAGATTTCAGAAATTTTAAATATGAATATTAACACAATCAGGGTTTCATTATCTAGGGCAAGAAAAAAAGTAAAAGAAGAACTTATACATAAATATTATGATCATGGAAAAACAGGAAATAAAAATTCTGTTAGAGAAATATTATGATGGAAACACATCTAAAGAAGAGGATAACATTTTATTTGAATACTTTTCAAGTAATAATGTTGACTCAGAATTTTCATCTGATAAAGAATATTTTTCGTTTCTAAAGAATGAAAAAATAATTTCTTCTTCAATTAATGATTTATCTGATCAGATTTGGAATAATATTGAAGATTACGAAAAAATTATAAGTCATAAGACATTAAAATACAGTAAATTATATAAATTTACTTTAGCTGTAGCTGCAAGTTTGATTATTGTTATGATTTCAATAACTATTTTTAAGTACGATTTAATTTTCCATAAAAATCAAATTCAATTTACTGATACTTATGATAATCCAGAATTAGCATATATGGAAGTCAAAAAAGCATTGTTATTTGTTTCAGAGAAATTCAATAAAGGAACAAATCATATAAAAAGTCTTGATACATTCGAAAAAGGTACAAAAGATTTACAATTAATAGAAAATTTCGACAAAGGTTTAAACGAGCTTAAACCAGTAAAATCAGTAGAAATAGTAAATAAATACATAAAAAATAAATAACATGAAAAATTTCATTTTTTTAATCAGTTTTTTCCTTTTTTCCGGAGCAGTAAATGCTCAAAATACACCAGTAGATGAATTGTTCGATAAGTATAGCGGAAAAGAGGGATTTACATCAGTTTATATTACTAGTTATATGTTTAGTATGTTTGCTGATGTTGAAAGCAATGACCCAGAATTTGATGAATTAATAAAGAATCTGAAAGCAATTAAGATTCTTGCAACTGACGAATCTTTTACAGGAAATATTAATTTCTTTAAAGAGATCATCGATAAATTGCCAAAAGATCAATACAAAGAGTTAATGGTTATTAAAGAAAAAGACCAGGATGTTAAATTTCTTGTTAATGAAAAAGATGGTAAAATAATTGAATTGTTATTAATTGCCGGAGGAGCAAATGAAAATGCTTTAATAAGTATACAGGGTAATATTGATTTAAAAAATATTTCAAAATTATCAAAATCAATGAAAATTGATGGACTTGAAAATTTAGAAAAAATTGATAATAAATAACATGATGAAAATCAAGGTTTTAGTAATTATATTAATTTCTGTATTTCTTTTATCATGCGTAAAAGAAAAAAGAAAAGGATATAAAGAGAACAA